>JAGRLQ010000208.1:0-204 GCA_020441735.1 Nitratireductor sp. | reverse complement strand
TGATCCACCCCTATCTCGACATTGACCTTGAATATTACGACCTTGGCATCGAATACCGCGACAAGACCGACGATCAGGTCACCATCGATGCCGCCAATGCCATCAAGAAGCACGGCGTCGGCGTCAAATGCGCCACGATCACCCCCGATGAAGCCCGCGTCGAGGAATTCGGCCTGAAAAAGATGTGGAAGTCGCCCAACGGCA
>JAGRLQ010000207.1:7614-15395 GCA_020441735.1 Nitratireductor sp. | reverse complement strand
GCGCCAAGGCCATTGCCGTCTTTCCGGGGGGATTTGGCACCATGGACGAGATGTTCGAGGCGCTGACGCTGATTCAGACCAAGCGCATGGAACCGGTACCCTTCCTGCTGTTCGGCAAGGCGTTCTGGAACTCGATCATCCATTTCGACGAACTGGCCCGTCAGGGCACCATTTCGCCCGGCGATCTCGATCTTTTCCATTTTGTCGATACCGCGCAGGAGGGCTGGAGCCTCATCGCCGGCCACTACGATCTGCCCGGAGCATAATATGGCGCCTGATATGGCACCATTTCGCTGCCGCTTTAATACCAGGAAGAAGCGCTTCTCAGATTGTGGGCCTGTGTAGCGAAGACCCGCGAATCCCTGAAGCTATGACCAAGGGTAACTTTGCCATTTTTGAGTCCCATTCTGTGCTCCAGGCGGCGCAAAAGGGAATGCCTAAACTTGTCTGTATTCTGAAGAACTTGCGCTAACCACCAGAAAAGAAAAAAGAATAAAAAACACTCACGTTTCGTGACAAAATACACATTCCTAACAATTTTCAGGCCTTAAATTGCAACCAACCGGCCGTCACATGCGTTACCGGTGAGAGGATTTGAAGATCCCGCAAACGGCAGCAACGATTGCCACAGGCACTGAGATACAGGGAGCAAGGCATGGCCTCGCAGTTCTACACTCCAAAAAGCACTTCCGGTTCGCGGGGCGAGTCGGAAAACCGCTGTGGCGAACGCGTCTCCCGCATGCAGGATCGCCGCGTGCCTGAATTGGGCGTTCAGCCGTTCAACCGCGACTGCCCTGTCCTTGCCTTTGGCAAACATGCCCGGGTGAAGGACGGCCAGCAGCTTGCCGGAACCGGTGCGCTCGTCTTTGAAGGCGAAGTCCTCGAACTTCCCGCCTGGAACTGACGCCTTCAAAGCGCGTAACAGCGGCTTCCATCCATCTTCGAGCCAAAAAGGGTTGCAAAAAACCCGCCCTCGCGCTTTGCGAAGGCGGGCTGATTGCTGAAGCGGTCTGTTAATCAGAAGATCTTGTAGCTCAGGCCGAACCGCACGGTGTGCATTGAGGGAATTGCCTCAAGAATGCCGCCGGACTCGAAATCCTCACCGTCATATTCGGCGTAGCGGTATTCCACCTTGGCCGTGACCCGGTCAGACAGCGCGGCCTCGATGCCGGCACCGGCCGTCCAGCCATGGGTATCCCAGTCATAGTCGATGCCGGAGATACTGGTATCGAGCTGGAAGTGCTGCCACGACATGCCGGCAAGACCGTAGATCAGCGTATTGTCGAAGACTTCGTAACCCAGGCGGGCGATGAGGTCGTAACCGTGATCGGCGGTAATCGAGGCATCAAAGCCAAGGCCCGAAAGATCCAGATCGGTGGAGATGTTGCCCCAGCGGTAATCGGCCTGAACACCGGCAATCCAGTTGGGCGCGATCCGGAAGTCATAACCAATGCTGACTTCGCCAAAGGCGCCTTCGCCGCCAATACCGTTGAAATTCGCGATACCGCCCAGAATGTCCAGTTCGTGAACGACGGCACCAAGGCCGCCTGCAACGCCCACTTTCAGACCGGCGAAGTCGTAGCTTACCGGCGCGAAGGCTGCTGCTGCGGTTGCTCCGCCGCCAAAACGGTAGCTGAGCGCCGTATGGAACGTGTGGGTTGAGGATTCAACATCGAGGAAGCTGCCCAACCCGAAATTGCCGAGATCATATTGACCGTAGCGGTATTCGGATTTCAGCGTCCAGTTGCCGGCCAGCACGGCTTCAAGGCCGCCGCCCAGCACGTAGCCGTCCGCATCCCAGTCCATGTCGAATCCGATACTGGTATCGAGGGCGAAATGCTGGTGCGAATAGCCGCCAAGCACATAGGCCAGCGTGTTGGGCGTTAGGAGATAGCCCACGCGCCCGATGACATCATAGCCATGGTCCAGCGTTACGTCGGCGTCAAAACTGAAGAAGGGAGCGGCATCAATATCGAGCGTTGTTGCCATGTTGCCCGCCCGGTAGGTCGCAAACACGCCAGCGACGATCCGCTCAGTCAGCTGCATGTCGTAACCGATGGTCAGTTCGCCGAAATAGCCTTCACCGCCGATCCCGTTGAATTCGAAACCGGCAAGTGGCGGAATTCCGATTTCATGGGTGATGGCGCCGATCCCTCCGCCGACGCCAACATAAAATCCGTTCCAGTTATAGCCCGTGGCCGTTGGGGCCGTGGTCAGGTCTGCAGCGGTTGCCGGAAGGTACAAGCTGCTTGAAAGCAGCAGGGCAGACGCAAGCGAATAGGCGGTTTTCATGGTAACTCCAGTACAATCGAAACCCCAGAATGTGCTTTGCCCCTGTGGAGAAGGCCCGATAGGTAACTTCTCACGGGTCATATCTTAACCATTTGGTAATGATTCGCTATGGCATGGATGCAACAGAAATGTTTTATTTCTGACAGCGTTAACGGCTGCCGTGGGATTTCTGCGCGGAAGGGCTCGCCGGATAGAAATCGCGATTTTTTTGGAAAATTCATAAAAATCAATGAATTAGGATATGCGCGGATTTCCTGGCTGGTCCGCAGGCGGCCGCGGTCGGTGAACGATGGTCACCAGCACGAAAGAGATGATCATCAGCAAATACCAGGCGCCAAGCTTGGCGGGGGAAACCATGGTCCAGCCATCTAACTGGGTAGGATATAACCAGGCTTTCGAGACTGTGCCGAGGTTCTCGGCAAACCAGATGAACAGCGCAACCAGCCCGAAGCCGAGTAGCAGGGGCATTTTGTGGGTATGCCGGAACACCCGGTAATGCACGAAACAGCGCCAGTAGAGCGCCGCCGTGGCCGTAAACAGCAGCCAGCGGATATCCCATACGAAATGATGTGCGAAGAAGTTCACATAGATTGCTGCAGCAAGCAGCAGGGTGTGCCAGTGCCGGGGATAATGCGTGTAGCGCATGTCGAAGAGCCGGCTGACACGCGCCAGATAGCTGCCGACGGCAGCATACATGAAGCCGGAGAACAGCGGCACGCCACCAATGCGGAACAGGTTTTCCTCGGGGTAGATCCATGAACCGGCAAAGGTCTTGAAGATTTCCATCACCGTGCCGACGATGTGGAAGATCAGGATGACCTTTGCCTCGTCCCAGGTTTCCAGCCTGCCGAATACCATGACGAGCTGGATGGCAAGTGCCGACAAAAACAGAAAGTCATAGCGCGTGAGCAAGGCATCTTGCGGATAGACAAGATGCGTGCCGATGATCAGCGCCAGCATCAACCCGCCGAACAGGCAGGCCCAGGCCTGCTTCAATCCGAAGACCAGAAACTCGACCAGCGAGCCGTAAATGCCGCGCTCGGGCAGGGCATCGAGCAGGCGGTGTGCCTGCCGGTCAATGACCTGCTCAAGTGAGGTAAACCGCTTCATGTGCTCCCTCTGGCAGGCCCGATGGCTGCCAGGATATCGGCGAGAAAATCGTCGAGATGGTCTGTCACATGATCGATATGCGGATCGTCTTCACCTGCCAGTTCCCAGTGTTCTGCCGAATGGGTCGAACCGGCGCGCGGCACGACAAGCACCGTCGTCATGCCCAGTTCCTTCGGCACTTCCAGATTGCGCGGCATGTCCTCGAACATCGCGGCTTCGCCCGGATGCACCACATGGGCCTTGAGGAACTTTTCATAAGGCCCGCGTGCCGGCTTCGGCTCGAAGTCGGCAGCCACAATGTCGAACATGCTGTCGAAAACCGGTCCAATGCCGATCGCCTGCAGCGTGTTTTCGGCGTGACGCACATCCCCATTGGTGAAGATGTGCTTGCGGCCGGGCAGCGAGGCGATCAGTTCGCCGAGCGCCGGATTGGCCTCCACCTCGCCATAGTCAATGTCATGGACACAGGCGAGATAGTCATGCGGGTCGATGTCGTATTCCATCATCAGCCCGTTGAGCGTTGTGCCATGGTCGCGGTATAGCTGTTTCTGCAGCTTGCGCGCTTCGTCCTCGCCGAGCCCGGTCAGCCGAGCCACATAATCCGTCATCTTCCAGTCGATCTGCTTGAACAGATCGGTATGGCGGGGATAGAGCGTGTTATCGAGGTCAAAGACCCATTCGGTGATTTGACGGAATGCTTCTTTCATGGTCGGTGCTATAACCGATTGCCTACGAACCCGCCAGAAGCCCACAGCCGGGAAGTCCATGCTTTTCCCGGAATTTACAGCACGGAAATGGCCATATGGAAACGCTCTTGGAACCCTGGGTGCTGATCACCCTGTGCGCGGCTTTCCTGCAGAATATCCGCTCGTCGCTGCAAAAGCATTTGAAAGGCGTCATGGGAACGGCAGGCGCCACCTTCGTGCGCTTCGGTTTCGGCGTTCCGGTGGCTTTCGCGCTGCTGGCCTTTCTGCTGTACATGCAGGGCAAGGCGTTGCCTGCCATGAACGCCACCTTCGCTGTCTGGGTAGTGGTGGCAGCGCTTGCCCAGATCATCGCCCAGGCACTGCTGATTGCCGTCTTCTCCTACCGCAATTTCATCGTCGGCTCGGCCTATTCGCGCACCGAGCCGGTTCAGGCCGCCCTGTTCGGGCTGGTCTTTCTCGGTGAGCGCGCTTCTTCTGCCGTATTGTTCGCCATCGCCATTGCCATGGCCGGCGTCTTGATGATGTCGGTGGCAAAAAGCCGTGCGACACCGCTGTCGCTTGTCACCGGCCTGATGTCGCGCGGCGCGGGAATGGGTCTGCTTTCCGGCGCCATCTTCGGTCTTGCAGCGGTTGGGTATCGGGGCGCCTCGCTTGCGCTTGAAGGCCCTGGCTACATGATCCAGGCGGCGGTGACCCTGTGCGTGGCGATCACGCTGCAAAGCGTGGTTGTCGCTGCGTGGATTGCCTGGCGTAGTCCTCAGGAGTTCTCTGCAATCGCCAGGGCGTGGAAACTGTCCGCCCTTGTCGGTCTTGTCGGTGCGGTTGCATCCTTTGGCTGGTTTTCAGCCATGACCCTTCAACAGGCATCCGTGGTCAAGACGCTGGCCCAGGTGGAAATCCTGTTCACCATGGCGACGTCCTGGTTCATCTTCCGCGAGCGCGTCACGATGACGGAATTCGCTGGCGTGGCGCTGGTTACCGTCGGCATTCTCGCATTGCTGTGGTTCGGGTAGTCCGTCAGGAGGGCAGGATCAGCGTTCCCGCGCCATGCTCGGTGAACAGTTCGAGCAACACCGCATGGGGCGTCTTGCCATTCAGGATGACGACGCCTTCGACACCCTTTTCGATCGCGTGAATGCAGGTTTCCACCTTGGGGATCATGCCGCCGGCGATGGTGCCATCCTTGATCATCGCCTTGCACTGGGCAACGGTCAGTTCCCCCTGGACTTCCTTGTCCTGGTTCATGACCCCCGGCACATCGGTCAGGAACAGCAGGCGCTTTGCACCCAGCGCTCCGGCGATGGCGCCGGCAAAGGTATCGGCATTGATGTTGTAGGTATGTCCGTCGCGACCGGGTGCCACCGGTGCAATGACCGGGATCATTTCGGATCTTGCCAGCAGATCCAGAACGGTGCGATCGACGCCGATGATTTCGCCGACGAAACCGAGATCGATCACCCGCTCGATGTTGGAGTCGGGATCGGTGACGGTCTTCTTTGCCTTCTCGGCGAACACCATGTTGCCGTCCTTGCCGCACAGCCCGATGGCCCATTCACCGGCGGCATTGATCATGGCGACGATTTCCTTGTTGATGGAGCCTGCCAGCACCATCTCGACGATTTTCATCGTCTGCTCGTCGGTAACCCGCAGTCCCCCCTCGAAACGCGACTGGATTTGCATTTTCTCCAGCATCTGGCCGATCTGCGGCCCGCCGCCATGAACAACGATGGGGTTGATCCCGGATTGCTTGAGGAGTGCGATATCGCGTGCGAACGCCTCGCCGAGGAGCGCGTCACCCATCGCATGCCCGCCATACTTCACCACCACCGTGTGGTTCTCGTATTTCTGCATGTAGGGCAGGGCTTTCGACAGCAGCCTTGCCTGCTTTTCCGGTTCGCTCAGATCGTCAAAATTTTCAGCCATGATCATTGTTCGAGAGAAGTCCGCATCTTGCGGGTGGTGAATAACTTGCCGTCGCTCGCGGCGGCCCTATTATGGTCCCTGTTTAGCGCTTGTATTTGAAATAGCAATC
This sequence comes from Nitratireductor sp., assembly GCA_020441735.1. Taxonomy (GTDB): domain Bacteria; phylum Pseudomonadota; class Alphaproteobacteria; order Rhizobiales; family Rhizobiaceae; genus Salaquimonas. Next base: position 9,254 of record JAGRLQ010000207.1, on the reverse strand, counting down.
GGTTGCCGCGCAGCGGTACAAGGGGGAAAGGGGTTCTTTGGCGCAGGAGATCAACCAGCCGGATCTGCATGAACTGCTGTCCCGCGTCGCATTGGCGGACCGCACGGCCTTTGACGGCCTGTATGCTGCGGCAAGCCCGAAACTTTTCGCGGTGCTCATTCGTATTCTGAAAGATCGGAGCATGGCCGAGGACGCCCTGCAGGATGTTTTCGTCAAGGTCTGGCAGAAGGCGGACGGTTTCCGTGCCGGCAGTCAGGCACCGATGGCATGGCTGTATGCGGTCGCCCGCAACCACGCCATCGACATGATCCGTGCACGTAAAAATCTCCATGATGATCTCGACGATCATCAGGAACTGACAAGCGCGGAGCCCGACCCCGAGCAATCCGCCGTTGCGGCGGGTGAACGGCAACGCATTGAAAACTGCCTCGAGGAACTGGAACCCCAAAAGGCGGAAGCGATAGTATCGGCCTATATGGAAGGCTACAGCTACCAGGAGCTTGCGGACCGCTATTCGGTGCCGCTGAATACGATGAGAACCTGGCTGCGGCGCAGCCTGATTAGTTTGAGGAAGTGCCTGGACGATGGCTGAGCGGCAGACAACAGACCGCAACGATCTGGAAGCACTGGCCGCCGAATATGTGGTCGGCGTGCTGGAGTCTGACGAGCGCCGCCGTTTCGAGGCGCTGGTAAAGACCTCGCCGGAAGCTGCCGACGCGCTGATGCGGTGGGAAAACCGCCTGCACGGCCTCAATGAGGGCTATGGCGCAGAGATGCCGCCAGCCTCCGTCAAGCAGCAGGTGGATTCCCGCCTGTTTTCCGCCGCGGCGGAACCGAAACAAAAAAGCGGTGGCTTGTGGCAGTCGTTGGCCTTCTGGCGCGGCTTCGGACTGGTCGGCACGGCAGCAGCTGTAGCGCTGGCGCTGTGGGCGGCGGGTCTTTCCGGCGAGGTTTCGCAAACCCGTATTGCCCTGATCGATGCTGAAAAGGCTGCCGCGCAGGCAGAGCAGAACCTCAAGGCCTATGAGGGCGAACTGGCGGCCCGCGGCGAGCGCCTTGCCGAATTGGAAGGCGAACTTGCCGAAACCCGTACCGGGCTGCAGACAGCACAGGCCGAGCTTGCCGAGGCGCTGGAGAGGAGCCAGCCAATCCTGGTGGTTTCGCTTGAATCCGGTGACACCGATTACCGTTTTCTCGCCGTTCACGAGGAAGGTTCGGACGAGATGCGCATGACGCTGGTTTCGGGTGATGCCCAGGCGGACAAGGACTTCGAGCTCTGGCTGGTCGAGCCCAATGAACAGCCCGTATCCCTCGGTGTCATCGGCGAGGGCAGAACGGCAGTAGCGCTGACACCGGAATACACGCAGGTTCTGGAGGCAGGCGGCCTGCTCGCCGTTTCCATCGAGCAGAAGGGCGGTTCGCCCACCGGTGCCTCTCAGGGGCCTGTTGTGGCAGTCGGTTCGCCGCAGAGGCTTTAGGTTTTTATAGTAATCCGGCAACCACGGCGTGAAGCGCGTCGAGGCCCGAGCGTTTTTCCGATGAGGTGGCGATGACTTCGGGAAAGGCGGCGGGATGGCGCTTGAGCGCTGCCAGCGTTGCCGCTTCCAGCTTGCGTACCGCTGGCGGCTTGATCTTGTCCG
>JAGRLQ010000207.1:5302-7494 GCA_020441735.1 Nitratireductor sp. | reverse complement strand
CGCCCGCGCAGATAGTCGAAGACCAGCTTCGTCCATTGCTCGACCTGCTCCTTGGGTGCCTTGGCAAAGCCGTAGCCCGGCATGTCGATCAGCGCCAGCGGCGGCAGATCGCCTGCTTCGCCGCTGTAACCGTCCGGAACGAAGAAGTTCAGTTCCTGGGTGCGGCCTGGCGTGTTGGAAGTACGCGCCAGCCCCTTCTGGCCGATCAGCGCATTGATCAGCGACGACTTGCCAACATTGGAGCGGCCCGCAAAGGCAATCTCCGGCGGGCCTTCGGGTGGCAGGAACTTCATCGAGGGGACGCCGCGGATGAAGATCCACGGCCGGGCAAAGAGCTGCCGGCCGGTTTCGGCGAGCGCCGGGTCTGGACCGCTATTTGCGCCGTCTTGGGGTTCTGCGGCTTCCTCAGGCATGAAACGTGCCTCCGCCTGAAATACAGGCTATTTGCTGCCGCTTTTCGCCTTGCGCCTGAACAACCCCTTGAGATTGTCCCACAGCTCGATCTTGACGCCGTGTTTGCGCATGATGACGCCCTGCTGGATGATCGACAGCGTGTTGTTCCATGCCCAGTAGATGACAAGGCCTGCCGGGAAGGTCGCCAGCATGAAGGTGAACATGATCGGCATCCATTTGAAGATCATCGCCTGGGTCGGGTCCGGCGGGGCCGGGTTCATCTGCATCTGCAGGAACATGGTGATGCCCATGATCAGCGGCCACACACCGATGGCGAGGATTGCCAGGAAGGCCGGGCTTTCGAACGGCAGCAGCCCGAACAAGTTGAGAATGGAGGTCGGGTCGGGTGCCGAAAGATCCTGAATCCAGCCGAAGAACGGCGCATGGCGCATCTCGATGGTCACATAGATCACCTTGTAGAGCGCGAAGAACACCGGAATCTGGATCAGCATCGGCCAGCAGCCGGCGGCGGGATTGATCTTCTCCCGCTTGTAGAGCGCCATCATCTCCTGCTGCACTTTCAGCCGGTCGTCGCCGGCCTTTGCCTTGATCTTCTCCATTTCCGGCTGGACCTTTTTCATCTTCGCCATCGAGGCATAGGACATGTTGGCCAGCGGGAAGAGAACCGCCTTGATGATGACCGTGGTCACCAGAATGGCGATGCCGAAATTGCCGATCAGGTGATAGAGCCAGTCCATCAGCTTGAAGAGCGGCTTGGTGATGAAATAGAACCAGCCCCAGTCGATCATCAGGTCGAAGCTCTCAATGTCCTCGGATTCCTGATAGGCATCGATCACCTGGGTTATTTTCGCGCCGCCAAAGAAACGGTGACCGACCTGCGCCGAGCCGCCCGCATTGATGGTCACCGCATCGCCCAGATAATCGGCCTGATAGCGTTCACGGCCGGAGTCGAAATAGGCAAAGCGCGGCTTGAAGCTGTCATCGGGAATAAGTGCAGTCGCCCAGTACTTGTCGGTGATGCCGAGCCAGCCGCGTTCATGGCTTTCGCTCAGAATTTGCTTGTCTTCCTTCACGTCGGAATAATCGACTTCCTGCAGCCCTTCCTCGCCGAAGACGCCGATCAGCCCTTCATGCAGCACAAAGATGTTGGCGGTCTTTGGCGTGCCGAAACGGGTGACGCGGGCATAGGGAGAAAGCGAGATCGCTTCGCCGGAACTGTTTTCGATCGAATCGTCGATTGAAAACAGGAAAGTGTCGTCGAGGCTGACCGTACGGCGGAAGGTGACATTCTTGGCGTTGCGCCATTCGAGCACCACAGGATTGCCGGGGGCAAGCTTGTCGTTTCCGGCAACCTGCCATTCGGTTTCCGGTCCGGGCACATCGCCGGAAGCAGCCGATCCGACGAAACCGAACTCGGCGAAATAGCCTTCGGTGGTTTCCGATGGCGACAGCAGCGTGACCAGCGGGCTCGTCTTGTCGATGGTCAGGTGGTAGTCCTTCAACCGCAGATCGTCGATCCGCCCGGCCTTCAGGTTGATCGAACCGATGATGTGATCGTTTTCGAAGGAAATGCGCGGCGAATTGGCGATTGCGGCTTCCCGCGTGGTTGCCGCCACGCCCGGTACCACGCCATCCGATGGGTTGACGGCAGGAATGTCGCCGGAAGTACCGGCACTCGGCAGATCGCCACTGCCACCCGTGTTTTCGCTGCCTGCTGGCTGGTTTGTGGCAGTCTCGCCGCCGGTGCTCTGGCTCTGCTCGACCTGCTGGCGCTGGGC
>JAGRLQ010000207.1:0-5223 GCA_020441735.1 Nitratireductor sp. | reverse complement strand
CCAGGACTGAAAGCGCGATTGCGAGGATCGTGTTCTTGTTCTGGCTGTCCATGCTTCTATCCGTTGGCGGGCCGTGATGCCCTCTGGCTGCTTGTTGCAGCCTTTTTGCTTTTTGACAGCAGGCGGTCAATGCCTTTTGTCAGTTCTGTAACCATTGCCTCGTGGGAAATGCGCAATGCCTGGCGCCGGGCAATCAGGATGATTTCGCCGCAGATTGCGTTGTCCGGGCCGGTTATTTCGGCCCGCGCATTGCTGGCGGCCGTTGCTACCGCATGGCGCAGCCTGCGCTTGATGCGGTTACGCTCCACGGCGTTGCCTGTTTTTGCGGTTACCGTGAAGCCGGCTTTCAGGTCGCCTGCATCGCTGCAGTAGCGGATATCGCCCTGCAGGGTGCAGCTTTCAAGTACGGTCCTCGGCGAGCGCCGGTTCGCGATGAAGCGGGCGCGTTTGCGGACGGTTGGCAGCAGCCTGGGGTTTTGCTTGGCAGAAGTCACCGCTTGTTCCAGCAAAAAGCCCGGACGGGCCGGGCTTCAAACCTGTCTGCGGCCATCATGGTCCGCAGCCATTGTAACACCGCTCAGGCGCTATGCGCTGAGCCGCTTGCGACCCTTGGCACGGCGTGAGGCCACAACCTTGCGGCCGCCGGTGGTAGCCATGCGGGAGCGGAATCCGTGGCGGCGCTTGCGCACCAGTTTACTGGGTTGAAAGGTCCGTTTCATCGCTTGTTCCTGCCCGTTGGCAGGCCTCGGTTAGGTTATCGTTCCGGGAGCGGAAATCCCGGCGCTGGGCCGATTTTCCTGCACTGTTGGTCACAGCGCGGACAGCGGATTTCCGAAGTTGCGCGGCTTATAGTGGCAGTGCCGGTGAAAGTCAATCGAGCCGGGGCGGTCAGGATATCTGAATTGTGCCGCCGGTAACGCTACCGTGAAGCCCGGTAACCGTGGCGTCAAATGGCGGTGAGAATGGGCGTGAAGCCTTGCATCCACCCGGTTTTGCGGTGATTTAACGCCAAGCTGCGTGTTCCGGCCAGCGGCCATGTTCCTGCGATGCAACCTGGCAGGGTTGTCCTGAGTACGGCGGGAGAGGGTAGTCTCTCCGCCATGGAGCACGCAAAATTTGTATAAGATGAAACCGCCACAACGGTGAGCGACATGGGTACCACGAACCAGAATACTCAGACAGAAGACGCCGCAACCGGCGGAGACGGCAAAACCGGCAATGCCTCGCCCCTGCGCAAATGGCTCCCGGTGGGCATCATAGCCGTCGTGTTCGGCACCGCATGGTATGCCGGCTGGCTCGACTATGTTTCGCTATCCTCCATCATCAAGCACCGTGAAGCGCTTGGCGGGTTCGTCAGCGATAACTTCGTCCTCGGTATTGCCGGTTTCATCCTGATTTATGCGGCGTTGGTAGCGATCTCGTTTCCCGGCGCCTCGTTGCTGACCATTGCCGCAGGTTTTCTGTTCGGCGGTCTCACCGGCGGTCTTGCCACCGTTGTGGGCGCAACACTGGGCGCCGCCATCATCTTCGAGATCGCCAAATCCTCCTTCGGCGACACGCTGGAAAAACGCACCGGCAAGTTTGTCGAAAAGATGCGCAAGGGCTTTCAGGAAGACAGTTTTCTCTATCTGCTCACCCTGCGCCTGACCCCGGTCTTTCCGTTCTGGGTCATCAACATCGTTCCGGCGCTGCTGAACATGCGGCTCGGCCCCTATGTGCTGGCGACCTTTCTCGGCATCATTCCCGGAACGCTTGCCTATTCCTATATCGGCTCGGGTCTCGACAGCGTAATCATGGCCCAGGAACACGCCAATCCCGGCTGCGCTGCGGCAGGCACCTGCGAGATCGATCCCTCGACGCTGATCACGAAGGATGTGATCATCGCCATGGTGGCGCTCGGCATCATTTCCCTGCTGCCGGTCATCGTCAAGAAGCTGCGCAGGAAGCCCCTGTAAAATAACGTTATTTCAGGATAAAGAGAATAGTCATGGCTGAAACACTCACTCCCGATATCTGCGTGATCGGCGCCGGCTCCGGCGGCCTGACGGTGGCAGCGGCTGCCGCATCTTTCGGGGTCGAGGTGGTGTTGATCGAAAAGGGCAGGATGGGTGGCGACTGCCTCAACTATGGCTGTGTTCCCTCCAAGGCGATCCTGGCTGCCGGCAAGCATGCCCATGCCATTCGCGAGTCGGCCGATTTCGGCGTTTTTGCCGACGAGCCGAAGATCGATTTTCGCAAGGTCAACAAGCATATCAAATCGGTGATTGCCGCAATCGAGCCCAATGATTCCGTCGAACGCTTCACCGCGCTGGGCGTCAAGGTAATCCAGGCTGCCGGACGTTTTACCGATCGGCGCACCGTCGAGGCCGGTGATTACATCATCAAGGCAAGGCGCTTTGTTGTTGCCACCGGTTCCTCTCCCTTCGTACCGCCGATCCCGGGGCTCGATGAGGTTGACTATTTCACCAATGAGACCCTGTTCGAGAATACCCGCAAGCCCGGCCACCTGATCGTCATCGGCGGCGGACCGATCGGCATGGAAATGGCCCAGGCCCATCTGCGGCTGGGTTCAAGGGTAACTGTCGTCGAGGGGTTGAAAGCGCTCGGCAAGGATGATCCCGAACTCGCCGCTGTCGTACTGGAAAAGCTGCGCGGCGAGGGGCTCGAAATCCTCGAACAGGCAATGGTCACCGGAGTTGCCCGCCGCGGCAAGGCGGGTATCAGCGTGCACTACAAGATTGGCGAGGAAGAAGGCCAGGTGGACGGAACCGATCTGCTGATTGCCACCGGTCGCGCCGTCAATGTGGAAGGGCTTGGTCTTGAAGAGGCCGGCATCCGCTACGACCGCAAGGGGATCAAGGTCAAACCCGATCTGCGCACCACCAACCGGCGCGTCTATGCCATCGGCGATGTGGCGGGCGGCCTGCAATTTACCCATGTCGCCGGCTATCATGCCGGGCTGGTCATTCGTGGCATCCTGTTCCGCCTCTCGGCAAAACCCGACAACCGCATCATTCCCTGGGCGACCTATACCGACCCGGAACTGGCCAATGTCGGCCTGGCCGAGGAGCAGGCGCGCGAAAGCCACAAGGATATTCGCGTACTGCGCTGGCCCTATCACGAGAACGACCGGGCGATCGCCGAAGGCAAGACGGCCGGCCAGATCAAGATGATCACCGACCGCAAGGGCCACATTCTGGGTGTTGGTATTGCCGGCGCCGGTGCCGGCGAGATGATCAACATGTGGGCCCTGGCGATCTCGCAGAAACTCAAGGTCAAGGATGTGGCCGGCTACATTCCGCCCTATCCGACCATGGCGGAGATTGGGAAACGGGCCGCAATCACCTATTTTGCACCCATGACCCGAAAACCGTTCGTCAGAAACCTGATCGGTTTCCTGCGCAAATTCGGATAGAGAATGCTGGAAAAACCGGAAACAGAAAAAAGCAGGAGTTTGCCGCGGGTGGTTGAAGAACCCTCAGGCGAAGTCGTGCCTGCCGCCTTGCCGGAGCATCATTTCCGGCAGAGTGTGGCGCGTGGTCTTTCGGGCCGCCTGCTGGTGCTGACGGTCATCTTCGTGATGATCGCCGAAGTGCTGATTTTCGTTCCCTCCGTCGCCAATTTCCGCAATGTCTGGCTGCAGGGCCATCTCGACACCGCGGAAGCTGCTTCCATCGTCTATCTCGATGACAGTGGCATCATGCTGTCGCAGGAGGCTCAGGAACACCTGTTGATGGCGACCCGCTCACTGCAGGTTTCGATCCGGGACGGTTCGGTCTCCCGGCTGATGGCATCGGGTCCGGCGCCGGGTCCGGTGACGGAGCATATCTCGCTGGGTACCATGCAGCCGATGAGCACGCTGCGCTCGGCCTTCTCCACACTGCTTTTCGGCGGCGAGCGGGTCTATCACGTTTCCGGCCCGATGAAGTCCGGGGACGCGGCGATCGAACTGGTGCAGGAAGACAAGTATCTGCGCAATGCGATGCTCAATTACTCCCGCAACATTCTGCTGATTTCGCTGGTCATTTCGCTGATCACCGCGGGCCTTGTGTTCCTGGCGCTGTATTGGCTGATCGTGCGGCCGATCATCCGCATCTCCTCCAACATGGATGCCTTTTCGCAGCATCCCGAGGATACCGCCCTGGTCTATCGCCCGACCGGCCGCGGCGACGAGATCGGCATTGCCGAGGCGCGCCTTTCCTCCCTGCAGAAGGACCTTCAGGCGACCCTGCGCCAGAAACAGCACCTTGCCGAACTGGGTCTCGCGGTTTCCAAAATCAACCACGATCTGCGCAACATCCTGGCTTCCGCCTATCTGTTTTCGGACCGATTGACCGGCGTTGCCGATCCGACCGTCCAGCGCCTTGCCCCCAAGCTCGTCAAGACGATTGACCGGGCAGTCGAATACACCCGCTCGGTGCTTGCCTATGGCAAGGCGGTCGAGCGCCCGCCCGAACTCAGGAAGCACCGCCTGCATGCGCTGGTCGAGGAAGTCGGCGAAACGCTGCTGGTGGAAAAGCCCGATCACGTCGACTGGCGCAATACGGTTCCCGGCGATCTGGAAGTCTCCTGCGACTGGGAGAACCTGTTCCGCGCCATCCTGAACCTGTGCCGCAATGCCGTGCAGGCGATGGAAACCCTGCCGGAAGATGGCCGCCAGTTGTCGCTCGAGATCGCCGCCAATACGACCTCCCGGGGCACTACCATCCGTATCGCCGATACGGGCCCAGGCGTTCCAGAAGCTGCCCGGGAGAAACTCTTCACGGCGTTTCAGGGATCGGCCAAGTCCGGCGGCACCGGGCTCGGTCTGGCCATTGCCTCCGAACTTGTGCGCGGCCATGGCGGCTCGATCGAGCTGGAAGAGACCGGGCCGCAAGGATCCGTCTTCCGCATCGACCTGCCGGCGGGCGGCGGTCAACCCGCTATCGAAGCTCCCGGCAAGTAGGCTCTTTCCGCCGGAAGGTCCCGGCATCGATTGCGGCATCGCCCCGGATTGCAACACGCAGAGGCGGGCAAGAATTTTGCCGATTCCAAGCTTGCTTTTCACCGTCATTGCCATTACCTGTTCGCCCGGCCTTGCCGTGCGGTTTGCCAATGGCAGACGGACGGGCGAGCCGCCGGCAAAAGCCGGCCGTTCAGGCCCAGCGCACCCGTAGCTCAGCTGGATAGAGCACCAGACTACGAATCTGGGGGTCAGGAGTTCGAATCTCTTCGGGTGCGCCA
>JAGRLQ010000206.1 GCA_020441735.1 Nitratireductor sp. | reverse complement strand
TTCCAGCAGGGCAAGTGCGGCATGTGGATCGATGCAACTGTTGCAGCATCCTTCGTGACCAATCCGAACGATTCGACGGTAGCCGACAAGGTCGGCTTCGCGCTGGCACCTGACAATGGCCTCGGCAAACGCAGCAACTGGCTGTGGGCCTGGGCACTTGCAATTCCCGCCGGTTCGCAAAAAGTCGATGCCGCGAAACAGTTCATCGAGTGGGCCACTTCGAACGGCTACATCGAACTGGTTGCCTCGAAAGAAGGTTGGGCGAACGTACCTCCGGGTGCCAGGACCTCTCTGTACGAGAATCCGAACTACAAGGATATCCCGTTCGCAAAGATGACGCTCGACTCCATTCTGTCGGCTGACCCGAACAACCCGACTGTCGATCCGGTGCCTTATGTTGGCGTCCAGTTCGCCGCAATTCCCGAGTTTGCGGGCATTGCGACCGAAGTCAGCCAGGAGTTCTCGGCCGTCTATGCAGGTCAGCAGAGCGTGGAAGAAGCCCTCGCCAAGGCGCAGGCTCTGACCAACGACGCGATGGAAGCAGCCGGCTACAAATAAGCAGGCACCTCCCGTGTGGGTCGGCGGCAACCGCCGGCCCGCGCTTCCTTTTTCCCAATCGACCCTCGCAATCGCTGCGGCGTTGAAACCTGCGACGGCCGGATCGATTAGGAAAAATCCGATCTCAATCCGCTCTGGCCGGTACGTTTCACAGCCAGGACGTCTTGGTCGAGGAGCACCCCATGGCTACCCAACACTCTCGAAGCGCAGCCAGATTCATGATGGCGCCTGCGGTAATCCTGCTACTGGGCTGGATGCTGGTGCCGTTGGTAATGACGCTGTTTTTCTCCTTCAAGAAGTACCTGCCGCTGCGCGGAGACTCGATGGCCAACGGCCTGGAGTGGGTTGGCTTCGAAAACTATGTGCGCTTTATCAGCTCAAGCTCTTTCTGGCCCAGCATCAGCGCCACGCTGATCATCGTCGGTGGCGTTCTTCTCATAACGGTCGTTTTTGGGATCGCGCTGGCATTGCTGCTTGACCAGCCGATGTGGGGACAGGGAATTGTCAGAATCCTCGTCATCGCCCCCTTCTTCGTAATGCCGACGGTCTCGGCATTACTGTGGAAAAACATGTTCATGGATCCGGTGAACGGTTTCTTCGCGCACATGCTGAAATCGGTGGGCATGCAGCCAATCGAATTCCTGAGCCAGCATTCCTTGCTGTCGATCATTACGATCGTGTCGTGGCAATGGCTGCCCTTCGCGACACTCATTCTGCTGACCGCCACCCAGTCACTGGACGGCGAGCAGCTGGAAGCCGCTGAAATGGATGGCGCCAGCTGGCCATCGCGCTTTATTCATATCATTCTTCCCCATCTCAGCAGGGCGATCACCGTTGTGATCCTGATACAGACAATCTTCCTGCTTGGGATTTTTGCGGAAATCTTCGTCACTACCGGCGGTGCATTTGGCACCAAGACGCTGACCTATCTGATCTATCAGCGCGTGCTTGAGAGTCAGAACGTCGGGCTCGGCTCAGCCGGCGGTGTATACGCCATCATTCTCGCCAACATCGTCGCCATCTTCCTGATGCGGATCGTTGGCAAGAACCTGGACGCTTGAGGGAGAAAGATCATGGCAAGAGCCGTTACCCCAAGACGCAAAGCCCTCAACACAGCCATCGCGTGGATCATCGGGTTGCTCATCTTCTTCCCGATCATCTGGGTCTTCGTGCTGTCCTTCAAGGCAGAGGGTGACGCAATCAAGGCGCCCCTGGAAGTTCTGAGTTCGCCCTGGACGCTGGAGAGTTACTCGGTGGTGCAGGAGCGCTCCGACTACTTCAAGCATTTCTGGAATTCCGTCATCCTCTCCGTCGGCTCCACGTTCCTGGGATTGCTGGTTGCAGTTCCTGCTGCCTGGGCGATGGCATTCGTGCCGGGAAAACGGACCAAGGACATCCTGATGTGGATGCTGTCGACCAAGATGCTGCCTGCGGTGGGCGTGCTTTATCCGATCTACCTGCTGTTCATTCAGCTCGGCCTTCTCGACAGCCGGCTCGGCCTCGTTGTCGTGCTCATGCTGATCAACCTGCCGATCATCATCTGGATGCTCTACACCTATTTCCGTGAAATCCCGGGCGAGATCCTCGAGGCAGCCCGCATGGACGGCGCAACCCTGCGGTCGGAAATCCTCTACATCCTGACCCCCATGGCGGTGCCGGGCATTGCTTCGACCTTGCTGTTGAATGTGATCCTGGCCTGGAACGAGGCCTTCTGGACGCTCAATCTTACCGCTGCCAATGCCTCGCCGCTGACCGCTTTCATCGCCAGCTATTCAAGCCCGGAAGGCTTGTTCTATGCAAAACTCAGCGCGGCCTCGGTGATGGCCATTGCACCAATCCTCATCATGGGCTGGTTCAGCCAGAAACAGCTGGTCCGCGGGCTCACCTTCGGCGCCGTTAAATAAGGAATATCGACATGGGACGCATTACGCTCAAACAAGTCACCAAGACCTTCGGCGATGTGAATGTCATTCCGCCGCTGGACCTGGAAATCAACGATGGCGAGTTCGTGGTCTTCGTCGGCCCTTCAGGCTGCGGAAAGTCGACCCTTCTGAGATTGATTGCCGGACTGGAAGACGTGACCTCCGGTGTCATCGAGATCGATGGCACCGACGCCACCCACCTTCCGCCGGCAAAGCGCGGGCTGGCCATGGTCTTCCAGTCCTATGCACTTTACCCGCACATGAGCGTGCGGAAAAACATCGCCTTCCCGCTCAAGATGGCAGGCATCGACCAGCAGGCCATCGAGGAAAAAGTCACTTCCGCAGCGAAGGTCCTGAACCTGACGGACTATCTCGAACGCCGTCCCGGTCAGCTTTCCGGCGGCCAGCGCCAGCGCGTCGCCATCGGCAGGGCCATCGTCCGTGAACCGGAGGCCTTCCTGTTCGACGAACCTCTGTCGAACCTTGATGCCGCGTTGCGCGTCAACATGCGGCTTGAGATATCCCAACTCCACCAGGACCTGGCAACAACGATGATCTATGTCACCCATGACCAGGTTGAGGCCATGACCATGGCTGACAAGATCGTCGTCCTGCAAGCGGGCATCATCGAACAGGTCGGCTCGCCGCTGGAACTCTACAACAGCCCCGCAAACCAGTTCGTTGCAGGCTTTATCGGTTCGCCGAAAATGAACTTCATCGGCGGTAAGACGGCAGCGGAACACAAGGCGGAGACCATTGGCGTTCGGCCCGAGCATTTCATCCTTTCCGACAAGAAATCGGCGGGTGCATGGGAAGCCAGGATCGGTGTTGCCGAGCATCTTGGCTCCGATACGTTCTTCCACGTCGATGCGGGTGACAAGGGCATTCTGACGGTGCGTGCGATCGGCGAAATGGGTCTCAGGCACGGCGACAAGTGCTGGATCACTCCCGACAAGAACCGCATTCACCGCTTTACCGCAGACGGAAAAACCATCGGGAAATAGACATGCAAAGGCTGGCGGGCAGAACAGCGCTCATTACGGGCGCTGCACGCGGGATCGGCAGGGCATTCAGCGAGGCCTATGTCCGGGAAGGTGCCAGCGTTGCCATTGCGGACATCAATCTGGGGGCGGCAGAAAAAGCTGCTGGCGAAATCGGCGACAAGGCCACCGCCGTGGCAATGGATGTGACGAAGCAGGAGAGCATCGACGCAGCCATTGCCACGACCATCGCGAATCTTGGAGGGATCGATATCCTCATCAACAACGCGGCGCTGTTTACGGCCGCGCCGATTGCCGGGATATCCCGGCAGGATTACGAAACGGTTTTCGCGGTCAATGTCGCGGGAACCCTCTTCACATTGCAGGCTGTGGCGCGCCACATGATCGAACGTGGCAAGGGCGGCAAGATCATCAACATGGCAAGCCAGGCAGGCCGCCGGGGTGAACCTTTGGTTGCCGTCTATTGCGCTACCAAGGCCGCCGTTATCAGCCTGACGCAATCGGCCGGACTCGATCTCATAAAATACGGCATCAACGTCAATGCCATCGCCCCCGGCGTGGTCGATGGCGAACATTGGGATGGCGTTGATGCCTTCTTCGCCGAACACGAAAGCAAACTGCCCGGCCAGAAGAAAAAGGAAGTCGGTGAGGCCGTGCCCTTCGGGCGCATGGGCAAGCCGGAAGATCTGACAGGCATGGCGGTATTTCTGGCTTCGAGAGAAGCAGACTACATCGTCGCCCAGACCTACAACGTCGATGGCGGCAATTGGATGAACTAGAGCATTTCGGGATTTGGCGGGATCGGTCAGGCCCGAAGACGTAAACGAAATTGGTAGATCAAATCGCTGCACCGTTTCCTGCGAAACGTGACGTGATCCAGGGAAAACAACAATGGCCACGAGGCTTAATCTGGAGAACCTGTCCAGGTTGGATGACAATATCTCAACCCCTGCCTATGACCGCTCGGGTTTGAAGGCCGGCATTCTGCATTTTGGTGTGGGCAATTTTCACCGCGCGCATCAGGCGGTTTATCTCGACACGCTGTTTTCCAAGGGGCTTGGCCATGACTGGGCAATCCTCGGGGCAAGCGTAATGGCAAACGACAGCAAGGCCCGCGACATACTGGCCGCGCAGGACTGGATGACCACCGTCGTCGAACAGGAAGCCGACTATAGCCAGGCCCGGGTTACCGGTTCCATGATCGGTTACCTGCCGCCCGGCGACGGGCCGGCTATCATAGCCAGCCTGGCCGATCCCGCCATCCGCATCGTTTCCCTGACCATCACCGAAGGCGGGTATTTTCTTGATTCTGATGGCAATTTCGACCCGTCCCATCCTGCGATTGTGGCTGATATCGGGAACTCGGGATCGCCGGCAACCGTATTCGGGCTGATCATTGCCGGCCTCAGACAACGCCGTCAAAACAGCATCGAACCCTTCACTATCATGTGTTGCGACAACATTCCCCACAACGGACACATGACCCGCAATACGGTGTGCGGCCTTGCCCGTTTGATCGAACCGGACTTCGCGGACTGGATTGAGGAAAACGTTGCCTTTCCCAATGCCATGGTCGACCGCATAACGCCTGCAACCACGGATCGGGAACGCGAGCTGTGCACCCAGCGCTACGGTATCGAGGACGGTTGGCCGGTTTTCTGCGAAGCGTTCTCCCAATGGGTGCTGGAAGACAACTTTCCGGCCGGAAGACCACCGCTCGAAGAAGCCGGTGTCCAGTTTGTGCCCGATGTCACGCCGTTCGAACTGATGAAGCTGCGTATTCTCAACGGCGGGCACGCGGCAATTGCCTATCCGGCCGGATTGCTCGATGTGCATTTCGTTCACGAAGCCATGGAGCACCCGCTGATTGCAGCCTTTCTTGACAAGCTGGAGCGCGAAGAGATCATCCCCGCCGTTCCCCCCGTTCCCGGAACGGACATCAATGCCTACTACCAGCTGATCGTGCGCCGCTTTGCCAATCCGAAAATCGGCGATACGGTTCGCAGGCTCTGTCTGGATGGTTCCAACCGCCAGCCGAAATTCATCGTCCCTACGGTGGCCGACAATCTGAAGAGCAGCCGCTCAACCAATGGCCTGGCGCTGGAATCTGCCCTTTGGTGCCGCTATTGTTACGGCGAATCCGACAACGGCCGGAAGATTGAACCCAACGATCCGAATTGGGATCAACTGGTGGCAAGATCGGGCAGCGCAAAGGAAGACCCTGCACAATGGCTCGCGATGAAAGATGTCTATGGTGATGTTGCCCTGAACGACTCCTTTGCGAAACAGTTTGCCCATTGGCTGAACATGCTTTGGAGCCATGGCACCAGGAAAACGCTTGAAACCTATCTGGGCGGAGCCGCATGAACGCCAAGGCCGACACAGCCGTTCTTTCTTCTCAACAGACAGCAGAACCCTCAGCCTGCAAGCTGGTCATTTTCGATTGTGACGGCGTGCTGGTCGATAGCGAATCCATCGCCGTCGATCTACTGCTGGAACTCATTCGCGCTGCCGGAGGCGAGATCACCCGGGAGGTCGCCTATGAACGGTTTTTGGGCTGTTCCCTGGCAAGGATCGTCACCGAGCTTCAGGACCGCCACCAGATCAGGGTAACCGAAGGCTTGCTGGAAAGCATGCGCATCGGCCTGTACGACCGCTTCCGGAAGGAATTGCAGCCGGTGCCGGCCATTGCAGACGCACTGGATCGCCTGCCGCAACCCTTTTGCGTTGCCTCCTCAAGCCAGCCTGAACGCATCCGCCTCTCGCTCTCGCTCACCGGGCTGGAAGAAAGGTTTGACGGCAACATCTTCAGCGCCACCATGGTCAAGCATGGCAAGCCGGCACCCGATCTCTTTCTGTACGCGGCCAGGCAAATGGGCGTCGCGCCAGACAGCTGCGTTGTCGTGGAAGATAGCCCGGCAGGCGTAACCGCGGCCAAAAGCGCCGGCATGCGCGTCATCGGCTTTACCGGTGGTTCTCATGCCGCGCCTGCGGGTCTGGATGCCAAGGTGCGGGCACTCGGACCCGATCTGATGTTGAACACCATGGACCGCCTGCCCGAGGCAATTGCGGAACTGAAAGCCACACGGCACGAAGCGTGAAGCATTCGCTACAGATCGATGGGTTCCAGAGCTTTGTAGAGCGCCCGGTAGGTCGCAAGCCGGGCGGCATGCCGGTCCGCCTTGCCGGGATCGGGCTCGAACACCCGGTCGATACCGGGCTTGACTGCTGCGTCACCCAAGCTCACATCGCCGCAGGCCACCATGGCAAGCCGGGCCACGCCGAGTGCCGGGCCGGTCTGGGCTCCCTCGTAGCGCTGGATCGGAAGCCCGAGCGCATCGCTCATGGTCTGGAGCACGAAATCGCTGCGCGAACCGCCGCCGATCGCTGCCGGCAGGACAATTTCCCTGCCCGCCGCTTTGATGGCGTCCCTGGCATCGCAGAAGGAATAGGCAATGGCATCGACCACCGCCCGCATCATCGCGCCGCGATCCGTGGCGGTCTCCATGCCGTAGAAGCCGCCCCGGATGTCCGCGTTGTTATGAGGCGTGCGCTCACCGGTCAGATAGGGCAGAAAGAATGGCGCTCTTTTCTCTCCAAGGGCCTGCGCTTCAGCCAGCAGCACATCGATGTCAGCATTCGCGATGGACGCAAACCATTGCATCGGGCTCGCACCGTTGAGCATCGCCGCGATCGTCGACCAGCGCTCCGGCACGCAATGGGCGAACGCATGAACGACGCTTTCGGGATTGGGCTGATAGCGGTCGGAACAGACGAACAGCTGCCCCGACGTCCCCAGCGATATGAAGGCATCGCCATCCTCAATCGCCCCAACCCCCATCGCACCGGCTGCTGCATCGCCGGCACCCGCAGCAACGATAATCCCCGGCGTCAGCCCGAGCGCTCCGGCAGCTTCCGGCGTCAACTCTCCGGAAGGCTGCGTTCCCTCGAAACACTGTGGCAGCCAGGAAGGATCCGTCGCTGTGACTTCGCACAGGAGATCCGACCAGCGCCGCTCTTTCTGATCGAGCCACATGGTGCCTGCAGCATCGGCCATGTCGGTCGCCGTCGCACCGGTCATCATCAGCCGCACATGATCCTTGGGCAAAAGAACATGGCGGATACGGCGGTAATTCTCCGGCTCGTTTTCCTTGACCCAGAGTACCTTGGGGGCAGTCATGCCGGGCATCGCCGGAACGCCGCACAACTGCCCCACCTCGGGAAGCCGTGCCTCGATCTGGCGGCATTGCGCCATACTGCGTCCGTCATTCCACAAAATCGCCGGGCGGATGACCTGCCGGTCCACATCGAGCAGCACCGCGCCATGCATCTGCCCCGACAGGCCGATTGCCCGCACAGCCTGCCAGGATTTCGGATCGTCCTGCCGCAACTTTCCGCAGGCCGCACAGGTCGCATCCCACCAGGCTTTCGGATCCTGTTCGCTCCAATTGCGCTTGGGCGTCTGCAGCGACAGCGGCTCGGACCGGCTTGCAATCTCGCTGCCGTCTGCGGCGATGACAACCGCCTTGACCGCCGACGTACCTATGTCGATTCCCAGATACATGCTGCCGGAAACTCCTCCATTTCAAGCACGGGGAATCTGGCATTTTCATGCGGTGCTGACAATCGAATTGGGCACCATTTCGCGTTAAATAAGGGCCATACCCTGACTGCCGGAGTTGAAATCGGATGATCCTCTGTTGCGGCGAAGCGCTGATCGACATGCTGCCCCGGCAATTGCCGGATGGCAGCGATGTCTATCTGCCGGTTGCGGGTGGTGCCGTGTTCAATACCGCGATCACGCTCGGTCGGCTTGGCGCCGATGCCGGCTTTATTTCCGGCCTGTCGAGCGACATGTTCGGCGAAATCCTGAAGCGAAGCCTTGAGGATTCAAAGGTTGATCACAGCCTTTG
The DNA here is from genome assembly GCA_020441735.1 of Nitratireductor sp. Taxonomy (GTDB): domain Bacteria; phylum Pseudomonadota; class Alphaproteobacteria; order Rhizobiales; family Rhizobiaceae; genus Salaquimonas. The sequence continues at coordinate 1,489 of JAGRLQ010000206.1, read as the reverse complement.
CGTTACCTCCCCGCGGCCGACCACGCTGGCTTTTGTCAAACTCATCGACGGCAATGCGCAATATCAGTTCTACGATGAAGGTTCGGCAGGCCGAATGATTTCAGCAGATGATCTGCCGGACATGCCGGAGAGCGTTTCGGCAATGCACTTCGGTGCGATCAGCCTCATACCCGAACCGTGCGGCAGCGCCTATGAAGCCCTGGCACTGCGGGAAGCAGCCAAGCGTGTCATTTCTCTCGACCCCAATATCCGGCGCAGCTTCATTGAGGATGAGAATGCCCATCGCGCCCGTCTTGCCCGCCTGATTGCAGTCGCCGACATCGTCAAGGTTTCCGACGAGGACCTCGACTGGCTGGCCCATGGCGCTGCGCCAGAAGACACGGTTGCCGGCTGGCTTTCAGCAGGGACCTCGCTGGTAGCCATCACCCGCGGCAGTGATGGCGCCCATGTTCATACAAACAACGGGCGGATCGACGTTCCCGCCCGCAAGGTGGAAGTGGCCGACACGGTCGGCGCAGGCGACAGTTTCAATGGCGGCCTGCTGCACGGCCTCAGCAAGGCAGGCCTGCTGGACAAGGCAGCCTTGCGCAAGGCCGACCCGGAAGCCTTGCGCGGCGCTGTGGAACTGGCCGTTCAGGTTGCTGCAATCACCGTTTCCCGCGTGGGCGCCAATCCGCCCTGGGCATCCGAACTTGGCTAGCTGATTCCCGTCTGTCAGAAGGAGGCTTCGAAAAGCGTACGCGTATTTTCCGCCGTCATCTCCACCGGATTGCCACCCGTCGAGGGATCGGCAAGCGCTGATTTCACCAGCGCATCCATGTCGGCATTCTTCACGCCGAGTTCGGTCAGATTGGCAGGAATGCCGAGCGACTTGTTGAGTTCACCGACAAAGGCATAGAACCCGTCAAAGCCTCCCTCAATGCCGAGATAGGCCGAAGCCCAGCCGATCCGCTCCTCAATTGCCGCGCGGTTGAATTTGAGTACCGGCTGCATCACCACAGCATTGGTCGTGCCATGATGGGTGTTATGCATGGCACCAATCGGGTGGCTCAGCGCATGGATAGCACCCAGCCCCTTCTGAAATGCCACCGCACCCATGGCAGCCGCAGCCATCATCTGGCCGCGCGCCTCGATGTCCGCGCCATCGGCATAGGCGCGCGGCAGATAGGTCTTCACCAGCCGCAGCCCTTCAAGTGCGATGCCCTGGCTCATCGGATGGAAATGCGGCGAGCAATAGGCTTCCAGACAATGGGCAAATGCGTCCATGCCCGTGCCCGCGGTAATCGCGGGAGGCATGCCGACTGTCAGTTCCGGATCGGCGATAACAACAGTGGGAAGCACTTTCGGGTGGAAGATGATCTTCTTCTCATGGGTCTCGGAATTGGTCAGCACCGAGGCCCGGCCGACTTCCGAGCCGGTACCAGCGGTTGTCGGCACGGCGATGATCGGCGCGATGACATTGGAATCGGCGCGCGTCCACCAGTCGCCG
>JAGRLQ010000205.1 GCA_020441735.1 Nitratireductor sp. | reverse complement strand
GCTGCGGGCTCTGGAACAGGTTGAATAGCGCGATCAACAGAACCGCAATGATGGCCCAAAGGGCAAGATTTCTGAAATTCGAGTTCATGTCTCTTTCCGTAAACCGCACTCTCCGCACGGCAGCCAACAGGTGTCTTTCACCAAAATAGGTAGGAATTACCGCAAAGCCAAGGCGATGACCGATAATTTACATGCGCAGGGTGCGGAAACCACCCCATTCATGATGCTATGGTGAATTTGACGCAGTCCGCACCGCCATTTTTCACGGCTGGAGACTGGCCGAAGCATGGCTGTCGAGCGAGCGAACCCAGCGCTTCAGCGCGACATCGGTATCGGGACAGAAATGCTCGATCGCCACCGGCGCAAGGCGCACCTCCAGCCCGCGTGGCAGGTTGCCGCTTTCCACCAGAGGCAACCGCGGCAGGGCGTGATCGGTTTCCTGCGTGTGGACAACCGGTGTCGACAGCAATGCACGGCGCAAGGCAACCTTGTAGCGCCCGCCCCTTGCCGCCTCGTATTCGGCGATCTGCTGACGGCCCGCCGGTTCGATGAAGATCGTAGCCGTTGTTCCATTCGAAATGTGCAGTCGGCCGTCCCAAAGCGCTGCTTCGCCCGGCTCCAGCAGAAGCGAGCCCAGATTGCGCCGTTCGCGCACGAACACCAGATGGCTTGCGGCCCGCTCCGGTTTGCCACCCTTGTCTGCCTGTGCCCGGCAGCCGATAACGGCACCGCCAAGCGTTACCGACGGGTCCTTGCCGCCGGGCCGGATGGCCGCAAATCCGGCAATCATCTCGCGCACCGGGGCAAGCCGCCGACGCGCCACCAGGTGGCTCTGTCCGCCTGCAACCGCGATCATCACCTGAACAGCAAGTTCGAATACCGGATGGCCGGGCGTGGCGCGATCTGCCGGCAGCGCCAGACGGAACACCGGTCCCGGCTCAACCGCAGCATGCTCCTCCAGATACCGCGCCGCGTTCTCGGCCTGGCAGCGCCGCAACCTGGCAGACAGCTTTCCAAGCCGCAGCAGACGCTCGAAAAGCGCATCGTCCTTTTCAAGCATCCGGCGCACGCGGACACGTTCGTAGGTTTCATCGAAGTTGGACGGATCCTCGATCCAGGACTGCCCCAGATCGGCAAGCATGGCACGCAGGCTTTGCCGGCTGAGATCGAGCAACGGGCGCACAATGCTGGTGCCACTCATCAGGGTCGTGATTCGCGCCATCCCGGCAAGGCCGCGGCCATCGCCTGTGTGGCTATGACCAGTATCCTTGTCCGTCGAGCGGACCGCCCGCATGAAAATGGTTTCGGCCTGGTCGTCCCTCGTGTGTCCGGTCAGAACCGTGGCTGCACCGATATCCTGGGCGAAGTCGTCCAGCAGGGCATAGCGCGACAGCCTCGCAGCCTCCTGAATGCCGAAGGCCGGTTTGGCACCGTCCCAGGCAAGCGTGAGATGGGGAACCCCCATCCCGGCACAAACGCCGGCAACAAAGGCGGCTTCGGCAGCTGCTTCCGGCCGCAGTCCGTGATCGATGGTGACGGCATGAAGATCGGCGCCATGCTTTTGCGCCCAGACATGGGCAAACTGCAGCAGCGCCATGGAATCGCTGCCGCCGGATACGGCGACGATAACAGGGGCTTCGGTTGAAACGCCCTCGAACAGACGGTCGGAATAGGAAGCGATGTCGGCTGTCACTGCATCACGCGGCTCAAGAAGCGGAACATTCGTGTCTTAGCTGTTCTGGCACTTTGCAGCCTGTTGTTCAATCACCACGCGCTTGCGAACGGCATTCGACATCTGCGGATATTTCTTCGGCACCTCTGCGTAGGTGGCGCATGCAAGTTCACGCTGGTTGAGACCGGCGAGGGAAACGCCGAGCTTCAACAGGTTCTGCGCTGCCAGCGGCGCTTGCGGATAGGCCTTGTGGTTTTCCAGGAAAATCCTTGCCGCATCCTCGTATCTGCCTTGTGAGAACAGGCTTTCTCCAAGCCAGAACGCTGCGTCGGGTGTTCTCGCATCGCCGTTGAAATCGGCCATGAACGAACGGAAGACCGCCTCGGCCTGCTCATATTCTCCGGCCTGAACATATTGATAGCCGAGATTGAACCGCTCGGCCGGGCCATTGGGAAGCGTTTCCGGAGCCAGCGAAGTCTGCTGCTCGGGCTTGGTCAGGTCAATCGGCTTGCCGACATTGGAATCGACCAGATTGCCATCCGCATCGAAGGTCAGCGTGCCGAGCGCAGCCGGCGGCTCGCCCAGAGCCGGGCCGGCATCACTGTTCTGTTCGATCAGGTCGGTAAGTGATTTGCGCGTACCAGATCCGTCTGATTCTCCATTACCGGCGGCAGAATCAGACGGTGCGGACTTTCCCAGGCTGTCATCCTTTGCGCTGCCCGAGGCATCGCTGCGGTCTTCCAGCTCCTGGAAACGGAATTCATTGTCTTCCTGCATCTTGCGCAACTGCTCCTGCATCTGCAGCAGCTGAAAGTTCATCTCCTCGATCTGGCCATTGAGGACCCGTACCTGTTCCTCGAGCTGATTGATGCGGAAGGCGGCATCGGAGGCCTGGGCGGTAACGATGGGCGCCGCAGAAGCGCCGGATTGCGGAACACGATTGCCAAGCGATCCGCCCGGCTGCAGCCCTGTTATTCGGTTGTCGTAACCGGCAGCACCGATTTTTTCGGCCCCGCGTTTGTCCAGGCGCTGCAGCCAGTTCACAACCGGGTTTTCCGATTTGGCCAGCCTGCCATCCTGACTGGCGGCGAAAGCCAGTCCCGGCAAGGCAAGGGCGGAAAGCAGAACAGCCGCCCTCAAGCTCGATGAATGTTTCATAAAGTTTCCCTCAATGTCTCAATTTGCCGGCGACAGCCCGGCAAAGGAAATCTGCACGGCTTGGCGCGATCATACAATAGCGCCAAACACGACAGAATTTTGTTTCTCAATTGACGAACTTCGGGCGCAGCGATTCCATCTCGCCGATGGTTAACGGCAGAGCCGCGCCGTCATCTCGCATTGGACCTGATTGGTTCCGTTATCAAGATAAAAGCAGGCAGGGTCCTGAGCCGTGACCCCCGGGCCGCCAAGCTGCGCCCCCACTTGCGCCAGTGATCCGGCAAGCGCATTGGCCGCCAGATGCTGCGCCTGATCGCTACCGTTGCCAATTGCCTTTGCCCGGTAGGTATAGCAGGTCGCGCCGTAAACGGGAGGCTGCGGCAGCACCGGGCTTACAGGCTGCACCGGTGTTTGCGGCGGCTGGGCAATGGGTGGCGTGGTGCAGAAGGATGCCTGGACCGTGCAGCGCGCGCGGGTTCCGGTGGCTGAGGCAAGAACACAGGCAGCGTTGTTGTAATCGGCACTCCTGGCAGCCTGGTGGCCAGCGCTACGGCGTATTGCCTGGCGGGCCTGCTGGCGTGCCATGAAGGTTGCTACCTGCGCATTCGGACCGATAGCGGTTTCCTCAACCACCGCGCAGGCGGCACGTGCATTCTGGCCTGCAAATAGGACGGCTGCGGCAAGGCCTGCAAAGACGAGTGTCCTTGCTCCGGTTCTGGTAAGCATGACGGGTTTCCTCCGGCTGTGTTGTGCCGCACAGGGAAACTATCGCGCAGGGCGAAGTACCAGTCAAATAGCAGCTAACGCGAAAGGATCGACATCGTGGCCTGCATCT
>JAGRLQ010000204.1 GCA_020441735.1 Nitratireductor sp. | reverse complement strand
TGTTCATGACGATCGGACCGTGCCAAGCAACCGGCTCCTGGATCGGAGCACCGGAGACAAGGAGAAAGCGGATACCTTCTTCGCCTGCCTGCACCACGATTTCATCGCCGGTACCAAACAAGACAAGGGAACGGTCTCCGGCCTGCTCGCGCACATGCACTTCCTGACCGTCAATTTCCTTCTCCAGCAGCACGCCGAACGGATCGGACGCATCGGCGAAGATACCGGAGCCCTCGAAAACATAGGCAAAGGTCTTCTGCCAGGTATCGGCGGGCAATACCTTGCGCACGCCTGCCGGTACGAAGACGTCGAGGTAACGCGGATTTGCGGCAACCCCGTCCACCGGGCCGGTTTTGCCCCAGAACGAGCCGCAGATGACCTTTACCCGGGTTCCGTCATCATCAATGATTTCGGGAATTTCCGCTGCCTTGATGTCCTGATAGCGCGGGTCGATCATTTTCAGCTGTGAAGGCAGGTTCGCCCAAAGCTGAAAGCCGTGCATACGGCCCCGGGAATCGCCCTTCGGCATTTCCTGATGCAGGATGCCGGAACCAGCCGTCATCCACTGGACATCACCTGCAGACAATGCGCCGGCATTGCCCAGCGAATCGCCATGTTCGACGGTCCCGCCCAGCACATAGGTAATGGTTTCGATGCCGCGATGGGGATGCCAGGGAAAGCCGCGCAGATAGTCTTGCGGATTGTCATTGCGGAAATCATCAAACAACAGAAAGGGGTCGGCAAGCGACGGGTCGCCAAACCCGAACGCACGATGCAGTTTCACGCCTGCGCCTTCGAGGGTCGGTTTTGCTTGCGAAACTTGGGTAACGGGCCGAATGGACATTGGCTTGATTCCGATGGCTTGGGTTCAGCGTGGTTGTTTCGCTGAAATGTAAGCCAGCCGGAACGCCCTTCAAGCCTGCCCTTCTCTACGGAGCGTTCACTTTTCTTGTTGTGATAACGCTCCATTGTGCACCCCTATCCCTCATAGTCGAGAGAATAGCCGGCAGCACGAACCGTACGGATCGGATCAGCCTCGCCTTCCTGGCGCAGCGCCTTGCGCAATCTGCCGACGTGAACGTCGACCGTGCGGTAGTCGATCTCCATGTCCTGTCCCCAGACCCGGTCAAGCAGTTGGCCGCGGCTCCATACCCTTCCGGGCCGCTCCATCAGCACGGTAAGCAAGCGGAACTCCGTTGGCCCGAGCTTGACCGGCTTGCCGTTGCGAATGACCTTGTGCTGAACCTGATCGAGAACCAGATCACCGTGAACCAGTGTTTCGCCCATGCTGGCAGGGTTGGCGCGCCGCAACAGTGCGCGGGCACGGGCGAGCAATTCATTGACCGAATAGGGTTTGACGACATAGTCGTCGGCACCGGTGTCGAGGCCGCGCACCTTGTCGGTTTCCTCGCCGCGGGCCGTCAGCATCATGATGGGTATCTGCCGAACCTCTGCATCGCGCTTCAACTGGCGGCAGACCTCGATGCCGGAAAGCTCAGGCAGCATCCAATCAAGGACGATCAGATCCGGCCGCCGCTCGCGGGCGAGCAGAACCCCCTCCTCACCATCCGTCGCCGTGATGGTGCGAAAGCCGGTCTTGTCGAAATTGTAGCGCAGCAATTCCGTCTGAGCAGGTTCATCCTCGACAATGAGGACAAGTGGCGGTTCAGGCGGCACCATTTGCATTACCATGGATCAGCGTCCGCCTAGCCCGCGGCTTTGACGGGTTTTTCCGAAATGGACTCAACAAGATCACTTTTGGGCCGGTCGTCATCGGGGAGTTCACCATTGACGAGATACGAAATCTGCTCGGCGATACCGGTTACGTGATCGCCGATGCGCTCAAGGTTCTTTGCAATGAAGAGCAGATGCATGCAAGTGGTGATGCTGCGCGGATCCTCCATCATGTGGGTCAGCAACTCGCGAAACAGCGTGTTATGCATGTGGTCGACTTCCTCGTCGCGCTGGCGCAACTCGTCAGCCATCGCCACATCGCGGGCGACGAAGGCATCCAGCACATCGCCGACCATCGCCTTGACCATCTTGGCCATGCGCTTGAGCGTGTTGGTGGAAGAGCCGAACTTGGTTTCGCCCTCGATCAGCACGGCCCGCTTGGCGACGTTCTTCGAGTAGTCACCGATCCGCTCAAGGTTGGAAGAGATGCGCAGGGCGCAGACAATGGCGCGCAGATCGCTTGCAACCGGCTGGCGCAGGGCAAGCAGGCGAACTGCAAGCTCATCGGTTTTCATTTCCAGCGCATCGACCTTCGCATCGTCCTTGCGAACCTTTTCGCAGAGTTCCATGTCACCGGTTACAAGGCCTTCCATGCTCTCGGCGATCTGCGTTTCGACCAGCCCTCCCATTTCGAGAAGCAGAGTCTCGATCTGACCGAGCTCCTCGTCAAAGGATTTGACAATGTGCGAGCTTTCCATGTTCTTCTTCTCCGATCAGCCGTAACGGCCGGTGATGTAGTCCTGAGTCCGCTTGTCTTCGGGATTGGTGAATATCTTGTCGGTCTTGTCGACCTCCACAAGATAGCCCAGATGGAACATCGCGGTACGCTGGGAAACCCTGGCAGCCTGTTGCATCGAGTGCGTGACGATGGCGATGGTATAGTTCTCGCGCAGTTCGTCGATCAGTTCCTCGACCTTGGCGGTGGCAATCGGATCGAGCGCCGAGCAGGGCTCATCCATAAGAATGACCGAAGGCTGAACGGCAATGGCGCGGGCGATACACAGGCGCTGCTGCTGGCCGCCGGAAAGGCCGGTGCCCGGTGCGTCGAGCCGGTCCTTCACCTCCTCAAACAGGCCCGCTTTCTGAAGGCTGGTGACGACGATCTCTTCCAGGTCGGTCTTCGAGCGGGTCAGTCCATGAATGCGCGGGCCATATTCGATGTTCTCGCGGATCGACTTGGGAAACGGGTTCGGCTTCTGAAACACCATGCCGACCCGTGCCCGCAGTTCGACCACATCGACGCCGGGATCGTAGATGTCCTCATCATCCAGCGTGATCTTGCCGGTAACGCGGCAGATGT
>JAGRLQ010000203.1 GCA_020441735.1 Nitratireductor sp. | reverse complement strand
CTGATCGGCGCCTCGCCGGAGATGTATGTCCGCGTGACGGGCAGGCGGGTCGAGACCTGCCCGATTTCCGGCACTAGCAAACTGCTTTGCAGGGACCTGCTGGACACCGAACTGGCCGGCGCTCAGTTCACCGGTCTTGAAGCCGGAAATGAAATCAAGTTCGGTTTTCTCAAAGCTGCGGAATGTCTCCAGCTTTCGGATCGGACAGTCGTGGCAGCTTACGGATTTAAGCTTTTTACTCATGTTTCGCCCTGGGCCAATTCAGGTTCTGACAGGATTGGGAGAACGTGAATGCGTAAACAAAATCAACGGATTAATCGTTGTCTCCCACCAACGGTGGGTGAAACGATCTAGCTTGCAAAGGCGCGCAGGGTAACAGGCGCAGATTCCGCATCGGGACCGAAGTCGCCTTCGCCCTCGATTTCCAGCAGAGCCTGAAGCTGGGTGCGGGCGCGGCTGACACGGCTTTTGATGGTACCAACCTTGCAGCCGCAAATCTCCGCAGCCTCCTCATAGGCAAAACCGGAAGCACCGACGAGCAGCAGCGCCTCGCGCTGGTCTTCCGGCAGTTCGGCCAGTGCTTTCGAAAAATCCTGAAGATCAAGCTTGCCGTACTGGCTCGGGTGAACCGCCATGTTCTCGGTGTAGTAGCCCTCCGAGTCCTGGATCTCGCGGCCTTTCTTGCGCATCTGGCTATAGAATTCATTGCGCAGGATGGTGAACAGCCACGCCTTCAGATTCGTGCCGGCCTCGAAGGATGCGTGCGCAGCCCACGCCTTGAGAATCGCGTCCTGTACCAGATCGTCGGCACGATCGGGACTGCCGCAAAGCGAGATTGCAAACGCACGCAAATTCGGCAACAGCGACAGCATTTCCCGCTTGAAATCAGGCGGTATTTCACTCATCGGCTGTATCCTCGCCTTTGGCTGCACGTTCAGTAGCGTCCAGTTTCTCCAGCAGATCCAGAAATTTGTCGGGAATGCCTTCTTCCTCAACCGAGGCGTAGTAAGCCTTCAGTTTCTGGCTGATGATCCAGTTCGGATCATTCCTGGCATGTTGATTATGTGCTCCCTGCGGGGTTCTTTCGTCAGACATTTTCTTCTTTTCGTTCAATGGAAACCTCCCTCTAAACGCGGCCAAGAAAAAAAAGTTCCACGCATGCAACCATTTTTGTCCGGGGACGTTATCATCCGGGTCTGTTAACTGCCATCCATGGAGCACGAAATGACGATAGCCACCCGAATTGCGCCTCACATCCCCTATTTGCGGCGATTTGCCCGCGCCGTCAGCGGGTCGCAAACCTCGGGTGACGCTTATGTCACGGCAGTGCTGGAAGCCCTGGTGGCGGATATCTCAGCCTTTCCCGACGCTTCCAACGACCGCATCGCATTGTATAAAGTGTTTTCACGCCTGTTTGGTTCCATCTCCATCGATGTCGGTGAGCCCTCTTCGCCCTTTGCCTGGGAACAGCGTGCTTCCGCCAACCTTCAGCAGTTGGCGCCACGTCAGAGACAGGCATTCCTTCTGGTTTCGGTGGAAGGATTTGACATTGGTAACGTGGCCGAAATTCTCGATCTTTCACAGAAAGAGGTAGAAGGGCTGCTCGATCAGGCGTCCCGGGAGATTTCCGAACAGGTGGCTACGGACATTCTCATTATCGAGGATGAACCGTTGATCGCAATGGACATTGAACAAATGGTGGAATCACTGGGTCACCGAGTTACCGGCATCGCCAGGACCCATGAAGAGGCAGTAAAACTTTTTAACAGCACCAATCCCCAGATGATCCTCGCCGACATCCAGCTCGCAGACGGCAGTTCCGGCATTGATGCAGTCAACGAAATGCTGAAGAGCGGTGCCATTCCGGTCATCTTCATCACGGCGTTTCCGGAACGCCTGCTGACCGGAGAACGGCCGGAACCTGCCTTTCTGGTGACCAAGCCGTTCAATCCGGATATGGTAAAAGCGCTCATAAGCCAGGCATTGTTCTTCAACCAGGCCAGCGCGAAGGCTGCCTGAAATAAAGAGGCATTTCTTGCGGAACAAAACCAACATTGTGGCGTTCTGTCTTCATCACCAAACGATGGAGATTTGCCATGCTTTATTACGCACTTGTTTTTCTTGTTGTTGCACTGATCGCCGGCGTGCTCGGCTTTGGTGGCATCGCGGGCGCATCGGCAGGGATCGCACAGATTCTGTTCTTTCTGTTTCTTGCCTTTCTCGTCATTTCGCTCATTGCAGGCGTAATCAAACGCGCCTAGCAGGCAAGACCCACGAGAGGCATGAAACAAAGGCGTCCGGCTTCAGGCCGGACGTCTTTTTCACTGGGGAACTGGTACCGGCAGTTGTTTAGGCATGCACAGGCGACTGACAATTGAAACCCGGGATGCGGTAACGCCGCTGCTCCTGTTGGCGCTCAAGGGTGCCCAGGTCGGCCTTGCGGTGAAAGATGGCTCGGGCAACTATCTCTATCTCAGCGGACTACCCGAATACTTTCCGCAACTTGATCCTTCCGAGGCGAGGGATGAAACCCTGTTCGGTGAAGACTGGCTGCCCAGGATGGCAGCGGCCCAGCAGGAAGCGGTCAGGGATGGCATTGAGCAGAGCTTCGAACTCTCCCGTACAACCAACAGTCAGTACGAGATTTGCGAATGCACGGTCATGCCCTACCAGATTGCCGGGTCGCCTACCGCTATCCTGATGACCTTCAAGGACCTCACGGCAGAGCGCAAGCGTGAGGATACGCTCAAGGCATTGCTCAGGGAGTTAAGCCATAGAACCAAGAATCTGCTGGCGATCATCCAGAGTATTGCCTTGCAGACCGCGCGCAACAGCAGCGACCTGGACACGTTTCTCAACAAATTCCGCGGCCGTGTCGCCGCGCTTTCCTCTGCGCAGGATATTGTGACGGCTTCCAACTGGCGCGGTGCGGAGTTCAAGGAACTCGCAGTGCAGCAGTTCGCAAGATATGTCGAGGAAGGTAAGGATCCCAGGGTTGCGATTGAGAGCGATGACTGCTTGCTGTCACCCAATGGCGCGACCCATATCGGTCTCGCCCTGCATGAATTGATCGCAAATTCCTTCAGCTTCGGCGCATTGTCGAAACGTGATGGTGATGTGCGGGTAGCCTGCGAGCGGATCAAGGCCGGTACCGGAGAGAAGTTTCAGATTGTCTGGGATGAAACAATTCCGGGCGGCACCGGCAGGCAGCAGAACGGTTCTGCCAGACATTTCGGCAGCACAGTGCTGGAACGGGTCGTTCCCACGGCAATCGATGCCAAGGCGGTCTATGAGATCAGCCCTCAGCAGGTTTTCTACAGACTGGTTTTCAACGCAGATAAGTAAGCGAACTTCAACAAAAAAGCGGCCGGTGCTGGAAATCAGCACCGGCCGTTTGTTCCGGTCGGGGATGGAACCGGAGGAACCGCCGGGGGACGGGGGCAGAGATGCGGCGGTCCATGATAAAATGCGCAGCCTCGAAAAAGGTTCCGCATGCATGAGAAAAAAGTTAGTGGCGGGAAAGCCACTGGTCGATTTCATGCTCGGCCTCTTCCTGGGCCTTGCCGTAGCGCTCCTGGATTTTGCCGGCAAGCTGCTTTCGGTTGCCCTGGATCACATCCAGGTCGTCGCCGGACAGTTTGCCCCACTGCGACTGGACCTTGCCCTTGAAGTTTTCCCAGTTTCCTTCGATCTGGTTCCAGTTCATCGGTGTCTCCTTGGTTGGTGTTAATCGAACGGGTTCGGTAATTGAAAAACGTTCGTGACCGGCCAAGGTTCCGAAAATTGACGCCCTTTCTTTGCTGTCCGGTTCAACTTCGCCACAGTTCCGGTGATGCTGGGCCCACATGTCTTTTTTAATTGCTGCAAATGGGAGAAGTGCTTATTTGGCACGACCAATCCAGGGAACGTGCGTGCGCAACAAGCTTCCTCTAATCGCATTTCTGATCGCTTCTGCAATCGGCCTGGGCTTGACCCTGTCGGCCTTTTGGGCCGGCCGCCAAGCCAATCATCTGCGTTTCGAACAGCTTGCCGATGATGCCATCGACCGCATCGAGTTGAAGCTCTCCCAGCACATCTCTTTGCTGAATTCCACGCGTTCGTTGTTTGATGTCCTGCAGGGCGAAGTTACCCAGAAGCAATTTGCCAGGTTCATTGGCAATCTCGACATCACCCAGAACTACGCAGGCGTGCAGGGTATCGGCTATGCGGATATTCTTGACGAAGGCGAGATCCGGTCCGTGAAGGGTCGTTTGCAGGCCGATTACGGTGTCGAGCGGGAGCTGTTTCCCGAGAGTGGGCAGCCGGTAAGAACCGCAATCACCATGCTCGAACCGCCGGATGTGCGAAATTTGCGGGCTCTGGGATTTGACATGTATTCGGAGGAAATCAGGCGCACCGCTATGCAGGCTGCTGCCCGCAGCGGCGAGGCTCAGGTTACCGGAAAAGTGGAACTGCTTCAGGAGTTTGACGACAACAAACAGGCGGGATTTCTGATCTACCTGCCTTATTTCGGGCCGGAACTGGCAAATGTGGGTACCATTTCACGAGCCAGGCCGGATTTGCGTGGCTTTGTCTACGCAGCTTTCCGTGCCGGTGATTTCATCGAGGCGGCGCTGGGATATACACCGGCCTCCAGTTTGAGCCTTGCAATCTACATCGGCGAGCCGGTGCCGCAAAATCAGGTTTTTGCCGGTTCGCCAGTATCTGAATACTACAACGACACCTATATGCTTGATCGCGTGGTGACGCTCGCGGGCCGTGACTGGCATTTTCAGATCATGCCGTCGGAAACCTTCAAGGAAGGGCCGGAGACTGGCGTCGCACTCTTGCTTGGTGCTGTTTCCCTGCTGATGGCTGCGGCTCTCGCCGTGTCCTTGCGCTCACAAGGCAAAACGCTGGAAGCCTACCGGGAGGTTTCGCGGGTCAGCCAGGAGGCAAGTGCAGAGAAGGATTTCCTGCTTCAGGAAATGAAGCACCGCATCAAGAACTCAATCGCCCGGGTGCTGGCGATTGCCCGCCAGACGGCAGCCTCATCGGATGGTCTGGATGATTTCACCAACTCTTTTACAAGCCGGCTGCAGGCGATGGCTGCGTCGCAGGATCTCTTGACCCGGTCCCATGGTGAGCATGCGCAGCTTTCCGATCTACTGAAAAACGAGCTGTTTCAGGTGTTCGGAGAGGAGTTTGACAACTATGCAACCCATGGACCGGATATCAGGCTGGGGGTCAAGGCCACACAGGCGCTTGGCCTGGTGTTTCACGAACTGGCTACCAATGCGCTGAAATATGCCGGTGTTGCCCAGTCTGGCAACAGGCTCGACATTCATTGGAAAATGACCGGCGACGGAAAGCTCCAACTGCAATGGCTTGAACAGACCGGAAAGGGAGAAAACGTCGAGGATGTTTCCACTTCCGGCGGGTTTGGAACCAAGTTGATGACGTCGCTCATTGAGGCTGAACTCAATGGCCGGTTTGAGCGGCATATCGGGACTTCCGGTTTACAGGCAATGATCGAACTGCCCAAAGCATCTCTGCGCTGAGAGCAGCGAATTGGTGACCTGCCGCAAGCCAATTCAACAGCTTGCTGAAACCATTCGTCACACCAACAGATAACGATCCAGCCCGGAACCAATTCGTACCGATCGCGTTTTCCCCGGAGAGGTTTGCGCGATGTTTCACCAGGAATCTTCCCAATTTCGCGGCGGGGCCGACCCGGGCGTGAGTTTTCCCCTTGTCCTTGCGACCGGTGCCCGGATCGCCGTCATTTTCATCGCCATGCTTGCTGCGCTGGCAGCGTTACACTACGCCCGTGCGCTTCTTGTCCCCATCACGCTTTCCGTCGTGGTTGGTCTGATGTTCGGGCCCTATGCTGATCGGCTGGAAAAGGCGGGAATGCGCCCTGCGATTTCTGCGGTTATCGTTGTTTTCACGTTTGTTTTGCTGATTGCCGCAATCGGCGGCGCTTTCGCCGTGCCACTTTCGGAATGGTCTCGCAAACTGCCGCTGATATGGGAGCGAATGCGCAGCATCGTCGCTGAATGGCGGGGCGTTGTGGAAACAGCGGCGTCGATTGGCGAACAGCTCAAAAACCTCGGTGAACAGAATGGCGGCGTTACAGTGAAAGTGGATGAAGGAAATCCCGCCAAGGACATCGCTTTTCTGGCACCTGAACTGCTGGCTCAGGTGATCGTCTTTCTTGCCAGCCTGTATTTTTTTGTCTCATCGCGCCACAGCATCCGGACCCTCATTCTGAAATTGTGTTTCGACCGCCGGCTTCGCTGGCGGGTGGCGCATGGATTCAGGGATGTGGAGAAGCTTGTATCTCGCTATCTGGTGTCGATTACCTTCATCAACATGGGGATGGGGGCTGTTGTGGCAGCGGCCATGTATCTGCTTGGTGTTCCATCGCCACTGCTTTGGGGGTTGATGGCAGCCGTACTCAACTATGCCATCTACATCGGCCCGGCGGTCATGGCGCTGGTACTGCTCGGTGTCGGGTTCGCAACCTTTACAGAACCCATCTGGATTGCAGCGCCGGCTGCCATCTATCTTTGCATCAACTTGACCGAGGCCCAGTTTGTGACGCCGCATGTGCTTGGTCAGCAGCTAACCGCAAACCCTTTCATGGTATTTTTGACAGTTCTGTTCTGGCTGTGGCTTTGGGGGCCGGCCGGCGGTTTTGTCGCTGTCCCGTTCCTGATCATGGCGACGTCCGGCATGAATGCGGTGGGTCTCTTTCAGGCTACCCGGTGAGAAAACTCACCCTGATTGTAGTCTACTGCTACCCACAAAACCCATACAAGCAGGCCACGCAGCTAGGACACACAGACAAACACGCGACCCGGGCAGGCCGAAATCATCAATGATATTAATTTGTTGTGGTTATTGGATGGTGGGCGATACTGGGATTGAACCAGTGACCCCTACAATGTCAATGTAGTGCTCTCCCGCTGAGCTAATCGCCCATCCTGATGCTTCGGCGATGCCGAAGCCGGCCCACGGCACGGGTGTCGCGCGGACAGCCGCATACACCATGAAAGGGCTTTTGCGTCAAGGTTCAAGTGCATTGCCGAAGGTGAAAACCCGCGCTTCGACAAACCGGCTGAAAGCAGTTCAGGCAGCCAGCATCTTCTCGACCTCGTTGACGAGATCGCGCAGGTGAAACGGCTTTGAAAGCACCTTGGCATCCTTCGGCGCATCCGAATCGGGATTGAGCGCCACGGCGGCAAAACCGGTAATGAACATGACCTTCAGATCAGGATCGATTTCAGTCGCCCGGCGGGCCAGTTCGATACCGTCCATTTCCGGCATGACGATATCGGTCAGCAGCAGATTGAACGGTTCCTCGCGCAACCGGTCATAGGCACTTGCGCCATTGTCGTAGGCGATGACCTGGTAGCCTGCATTGTCGAGCGCCTTTTCCAGAAAACGGCGCATGTCATTATCGTCTTCAGCAAGCAAGATTTTGTTCATCGGGTCTTCCTGTCCGCCTGCCGCCCGGCATGCCGGTTTACGGTCTGCTGCAACTATTTACACGGTTTGCCGCAAATAGACATTACTATGGTAAACAACCGGTGAAAATCGGTGTGTTGATGGCAATTGACCCTGCAGGGTTTTACGGCAGACGGCTTCATTCCCCACGGAACTACACAAATCGAAATGCCTGTTTTTCAGCGGTTTACCGAAACTACCCGTTTGTGCACCCTGCCGTTTACACCCGGCGGTGAAACAGTCTAACGTGGTTTTCATGCAGGACAACAAGTTCTTCCAGATCGACCTTCCGGAAACCCGAAGCGGGCCGTTCGTTTTCAACTCCCCCCATTCCGGGCGGGACTATCCGTTGCAGTTCGTCCGCGCTTCCAGGCTCGACAGCCTCGCGCTTCGCCGCTCGGAGGATTTCCTGGTAGACGAGCTTTTTGCCGCTGCGACGCGCCACGGCGCTCCGGTCCTGAAGGCACGCTTTCCCAGAGCCTGGCTCGATGTCAATCGCGAGCCCTACGAACTTGATCCGGCAATGTTCGCCACGCCACTCCCCGCCTTTGCCAATACCCGTTCGGCACGGGTGACCAACGGGCTTGGTACCATCGCCCGGATTGTTGCGGAGAACGAGGAAATCTATTCCGCACCGCTTGATACCAGCGAGGCACTTGCCCGCATCGATCATGTCTACAAGCCATATCACGCCGCCCTGCGCGGACTGCTGGCGGAAACCATCGTCGAGTTCGGATATGGCATTCTGATCGACTGCCATTCCATGCCTTCGGCCCACGCCGTCTCGCCCATCGGAGGGCTAGCTTTTTCAAGCCGCAGAACCGAACCGCTGCGCGCCGACTTCGTGCTGGGAGACCGCTATGGCAGCGCCTGCTCCCCGGTGCTGACTCATCTCGTGGCAAATATCCTGCGTGATCTGGGCTACCGGGTTGCCGTCAACAAGCCCTATGCCGGCGGCTTCATCACCGAGCACTACGGCAGGCCGGTCAACGGGCTCCATGCGCTGCAGATCGAAGTCAACCGGGCTTTGTACATGGATGAAGCGCGCCTTGAAAAAAGCACCGGCTTTCAGGCGCTGGCGCAGGATATCGAAACTTTCATTGGCCGGTTGGCGGCCGAAACCGCAAATGAGCATACCCACATCTTTGCCGCCTCAGCCCCGCTGGCTGCCGAATAACGGACACCCCACATGAACGATAATGCCCTTCCCGCCGGGCAAGCCGAAATGCAGGATTTCTTTCTGGAAATCGCTGCTGCCTGCGGCCCGGAAACCCTGAAATATTTCCGCCAACGGCCGCAAATCGCCAACAAGGAGGACGCTGGCTTCGATCCTGTCACCGAAGCTGACAGAAACGCGGAGGTCATTATCCGCAAGCTGATCACCGAACGCTTTCCCGATCACGGCATCATCGGGGAGGAACACGGCGATGAGAACACCGATGCCCGCTATTGCTGGGTAATCGATCCCATCGACGGCACCCGCGCCTTTATCTCCGGCCTGCCGAGCTGGGGTTGCCTGGTCGGCCTGAAGATCGATGGCGCGCCGGTCGCAGGCATGATGTACCAGCCATTTACGGAAGAAACCTATCTGGCTCTGGGTAGTGGCAGTTACCTGCTTCACAAAGGTGGACGAAAAAAGCTCGAAACCACGACGACGGAAAAACTCTCCGATGCGATTTTGATGGCCACCGCGCCGGAACTCTTTACCGGCGAGCGTAATGTCAGATTTGCAGCGGTCAGTGGTGCAGCGCGTCTGACACGTTACGGCTTTGATTGCTACGGTTACGCCATGGTTGCGGCAGGCAACATCGACATCGTCGTCGAAAGCGGACTGAAGCCGTTCGACATCGTCGCCCTCATCCCCATCATCGAGCAGGCGGGAGGCATTGTCACCGGCTGGGATGGCAGCCCGGCAACCGAAGGCGGGGATGTGGTAGCCGCTGCCAACCGCGATCTTCATGAACAGGCGCTGGCGCTGCTTGCCTGAGGCAAAGTCACGGAAATGCGAGGCTTCGCGGCCCTTCACCAATTCCTGACATATTCTTGATTTCCATTTGAAACCCGTAGACGGGAAAACAGCGCCACCGGTTATTCCGGCCACATTGCCGGGATAAACCGCATAGTGCCAGGAAACACCAAACACCCGAATCCAACCCGACCACAAACAGGAGGTCCTAAATGTCGAAGAAGAAAGTTGCATCCGCTGCCATGATCGCCGGCGCGATTTCCGCCGCCGTTGCCATGGGCGCCGCTGTCCAGCCCGCCCATGCCGCCAAGATCAAATGCTACGGCGTATCGGAAGCCGGCAAGAACGATTGCGCGGCAGGCCCGGGCACGACCTGCGCCGGAACGTCCAAGGTCGACTACCAGGGCAATGCCTGGACCTATGTCGAGGCCGATTCCTGTGAGGACATCGTCATCAAGGTCGATGGCCAGGACGACCGTATGGGTTCTTCCGAGCCGCTTGAGCGCGACCTGCCGAGCTAAGCACAACACGGTTCAGGAAACCAAAAGGGAAGGAGGCAATGATGACCGCGACCATCCTGTCGGCAAACCTGCCTCCTTCCGCCTTTTCAGCAGAGCCGCTGCCGCCGCGCGCCGGCGTCGGGCTGAAAGCGCAGCATGTGGACGACATCCTTGCTGCCAATGACGGCAAGGGCGCCGATATCGGCTTCTTCGAGGTTCACGCTGAAAATTACATGGGCGCCGGCGGCAAGCCCCATGACCAGTTGCGCCGCATCCGCGAACGCTACCCTCTAAGTGTTCACGGCGTCGGCATGTCCATCGGTGGCGCACAGCCGATCGACCCTGAACATCTTGCCCGGTTCAAGGCCGTGGTGGAGCACTATCAACCCGGCATGGTGTCCGAGCACCTCGCCTGGTCGACCCATGATGACGTCTTCTACAACGATCTGCTTCCCCTGCCCTACACCGATGAAACCCTGCAGATGGTCGTTGAACATGTCGATGAAGTACAGAACGCCATCGGCCGCCAGATCCTGATTGAAAACCCCTCCACCTATGTGACGTTCGCCGAATCGGCCTGGAACGAATTCGAGTTCATGAAGGAAGTCGCGAAGCGCGCCGGTTGCGGCCTGCTGTTCGACGTCAACAACGTCTACATCTCCGCCACCAATCACGACTATTCACCCGAAGCCTATATCGATGCCTACCCGCTCGAATATGTGCAGGAAATCCATCTGGCAGGTCATGCCAGCGACCGGGACGATGACGGCAATCCGCTGCTGATCGACGCCCATGACCGACCAGTCAGCAGCGATGTCTGGACCCTGTATCGTAGAACACTGGCCCGCACCGGGCCCCTCCCCAGTCTGATCGAGTGGGACAATGACGTGCCCGAGTGGCCGGTGCTGGAAGCAGAGGCCGCAACCGCCGGGCAAATTCTCGGCAGCAACCGCGTCCGGCCCGAAACGGCCCAACAGCTTGCCTGAAGCGATGACTGCCGGTTCTCCCAGCACCAGCGATGATCTTCCTCACGCCTTGCGCATGGGGCATTTCGCCGAGGCCCTGCTCAACCCGGAGCAACAGGCTCCGCAAGGCGTCGGCCGCGAAGGCAGGCCGGCACCCAGGCGATTTGCCGTTTACCGCAACAATGTGGTGGTTGGTCTGCTCGAGGCGATGAAGCAGGCCTACCCCTCGCTTGCCGCCATCATGGGTGAAGCAAACTTCTCGAAAGTCGCCCGCCACTTCATTTCCGCCCATCCGCCACAGTCGGCGATGATGCAGACTTACGGCAGGCCGTTTGCGGAGTTTCTCGAAAGCTACAAGCCACTGGCCAAATCGCCGTTCCTTGCCGATATCGCCCGCGCCGAGCGCGCCTGGCTTGCCGCCTATCATGCTGTGGACTGGCCGGTCCTTGCGCCGGAGGAGCTTGCCAGCGCTGATAATCCGTCGGAGCTCTCATTTCAGCCGCATCCTGCAGCCTGCCTGCTGCGTTCCAACTATCCGCTCTTCGATCTTTTCAACGCGAGGGAGACCTGGCCTTGCCCGGGGATCGATCTTGACGAGGCACAAGCCGTGCTGATCACCCGGCCCGAACTCGATTGCATGATTACCCGGCTCGACGGTGCGGACACGGCCTTCCTTGCCGCATTGTTTGACAGACAGACACTGGAAACCGCCATTACCTCGGCGATGGAAGCCGATGATGGTTTCGAGCCGGCCGGGGCAATCAATCTCGCATTTGCCACCGGCGCCTTCTGTTCGCTCGAACATCCACTTTCACAAACCAGTAACCCGCCAGCTTGAGGACGATGACCATGAAGCTGATTGCCGCCATCAAACACTTTCACGACGCATTCTTTTCAACGCTTGTCCGGCTGACATCCGGCTGGCTTACGGGCCTCCTCGCCCGGCTGACTTTTCTCGCCGTGCTGTTCTTCTACTATGTGAACTCAGTGCAGACGAAGATCGGTGAGGGGATCATGGGCATCTTCCAGATACAGGACAGCGCCTATTTCCAGATTCTCGGCGAGGAAGGCATGCTGGCTTATGATTTCGATACTGCGAACATCCCGTGGTTCATCGACGTCGTCGTGGCGCTCGGCACCTACATGGAGTTCCTGCTGCCGGTGGCGATCGTGCTCGGCCTGTTCACCCGCATTGCGGCCATCGGCATGGCGGTCTTCGTGCTGGTACAAAGCTATGTCGATATCGCCGTGCACAAGGTCGATGCCGGCACCGTCGGTGCGCTGTTCGACCGTCATTCCGACTCGCTGATCATGGACCAGCGCGCGCTGTGGCTGTTCCTGCTGGCTGTGCTGATCTTCAAGGGCGCCGGCAGCCTGTCCCTCGACCGGCTGCTCAATACATGGTGGAAGGGCCGGATGGCCTAACGCGGCAGGATTGTCTCGCCCATCAGGTCGAGATCAATGGCCCGCGCCGCCTGGCGGCCCTCGCGGATCGCCCACACCACCAGTGACTGGCCGCGCCGGGCATCACCCGCCGCATAAAGTCCCGGAACCGAGGTGCGGTAACCCGTTTCGTCGGCATGGATCGAGCGCCCGCCGCGCCAGTCGGTATCCATTTCCGGCTTCAATTCCGCAATGAAGGTTTCCTCCAGCGGACCGGCAAAGCCAATGGCGATGAAGGCAAGGTCCGCCTTGATGATGAATTCGGTACCCTCAATCGGTTGCCGCTTTTCATTGACCCGGGCGCATTTCACCCCGGTCAGCTTGCCGTTCCTGCCGACGAATTCCAGCGTCGCGGCGGCAAATTCACGCACGGCACCTTCCGCCTGCGAGGAGGAGGTGCGCATCTTGGTCGCCCAATAGGGCCAGACCATCAGCTTGTCTTCCTTCTCCGGCGGCTCGGGACGAATATCCATCTGGGTGACTTCCGTTGCCCCCTGGCGGAACGCCGTTCCGATGCAGTCGGATGCCGTATCGCCGCCACCAACGACGACGACCCGCTTGCCACCAGCCCAGACTTCTTCCGATGGCCAGCCCGGATTTTCCAGCGGTTCCTGGCCAGTCCTGCGGTTCTGTTGCACCAGATAGGGCATGGCAGCATGAACGCCGGCAAGATCGGAACCGGGAATTTTCGGGTCGCGAGGATTTTCGGCGCCTGCCGCGATCAGCACGGCATCGAATTCATCCATCAGTTCCTTTACCGGTTTGTCGACACCGACGTTGACGCCATAATGGAAGGTTACGTCCTCGCCGAGCATCTGTTCAATGCGCCGGTCGATATGGTGTTTTTCCATCTTGAAGTCGGGAATGCCGTAACGCAGCAGGCCACCGGCCCGGCTTTCGCGCTCGAACACATGGACATCATGACCGGCGCGGCCAAACTGTTGGGCTGCCGCCAGACCGGCAGGGCCTGAACCAATCACCGCAACCTTCTTGCCGGTCTTTTTGGCAGCCGGCTGCGGCGCAAGAAACCCACTCGCAATCGCCTTGTCGGCAATCGCCTGTTCCACCGTCTTGATGGCAACCGGCATGTCCTCGAGGTTGAGCGTGCAAGCTTCCTCGCAGGGGGCCGGGCAGATGCGTCCGGTAAATTCCGGAAAGTTGTTGGTCGAATGCAGGTTGCGCGCCGCCTCTTCCCAGTCGTCGGCATAGATCAGGTCATTCCAGTCGGGAATCTGGTTGTGCACCGGACAGCCGGTATCGCCATGGCAATAGGGAATGCCGCAATCCATGCAGCGCGCTGCCTGCTTGACGACCTCGTCATCCGACATGGGGATGGTAAATTCGCGATAATGGCGCACGCGGTCGGAAGCCGGCTCATACTGTGCCGTCTGCCGGTCGATCTCGAGGAAACCCGTTACTTTGCCCATCGACTACCCCTACTCCGCCGCCGTGCCGTAGCGCATTTTTTCCATTTCCGTCAGTGCCCGGCGGTACTCGACCGGCATCACCTTGACGAA
>JAGRLQ010000202.1:6995-10661 GCA_020441735.1 Nitratireductor sp. | reverse complement strand
CCCCTGAACCAAAGGATTGGGCTTTACGCCTTTTCCGAGTTTGGAAAATAACGACACAGGCTGAACACGCAATCAGGAATCGCCCGATTCCGGCTCCCGCACCCCGCTTTAGGAAGCGATGTTGCAGAAATGACACGAAACGGCGGGGCCTCGGAGCAATTTGCGGGGAAAACACGGTAAACAAACCGGAAAAACCGGTTGTTTCAACACCCCGTCGACAAGAATCATCGCCACCATAAACCCGCAAATCCGGTCTTTTGAGCGCAGCCAATACCCCGATTCCGCCCGATTCCAGGCCGCCTATGCCTGAATCCGGTCCTGCAACGAAGCCGGCCCTCGCCGATTCGGAAACCGGCGAATCATGCCCACGGCCCGCGAAAATTGCGCCCGGGATAATGTCCTCCCGGGACGCCTATTGCGTAACGATTTCAGGCCCCATCAGGCTGTAGGGCAGCCACGTCGAAAGCGGTTCGACATAGGTGACGAGAATCAGGAAGGCGAACAGGACGGCGACGAAGGGCAGCGCCGCCTTCACCACTCGTACCAGGCTCATGCCCGTTATCCCCGAGGTGACGAACAGGTTGAGGCCGATGGGCGGGGTGATCATGCCGATTTCCATGTTGACCACCATGATGATGCCGAGATGGACGGGATCGACGCCCAGTTCGATGGCGATGGGGAAGACTACCGGTGCCACGATCAGAAGCAGGCCGGACGGTTCCATGAACTGGCCACCGATCAACAGCAGGATGTTGACGGCGATCAGGAAGGTAAACCAGGTGAAGCCGTAGTCGAGCATCACGTCGGTAATGGCCTGAGGAATACGCTCGGATGTCAGCACATGGGCAAACAACAGCGCATTGACGATGATGAACATCAGCATGATCGTCGTTTTCGAGGCATCGACCATGACCTTGCGCGTGTCCCCGTCAAAGACCGCCGGGAAGAAATTGCGCGTCATCAGCGCAAAATTACGCCCGAAAACCGGCAGGCTGGCCGCCCACATGGCCGGAATACGGCCCGCGCTGCCACCGCGCCACAGCGCATAGGCAATGCCGGCGGCAATGGAAAGCGCGCCGCCCCACAGTGCGCGGCCACCAAAGGTGACGCCCTCCCATTCGGAGGTGGCGAAGAAGGAAAGCACCATCCAGACGAAAAAGAAGGACACCATGTAGACAATCGACTTGAAGCCGATACGCGCCTCATCGCTGTCATTTTCTGAAACCCAGGCGCTGTCCCTCATCGGCCCCATGTCTCGATAGATGAACAGCGCGATGAAGAATGCGTAGACCGCTGCTACGGCGGCGGCTTCCGTCGGCGTGAACACGCCACCATAAATGCCGCCCAGAATGATGATGATCAGAAACAGGCCCCAGCCGGCCTCCTTGCCACCCTGCAAGATCTCGCCAAAGCCTTTCCAGGGCTCGGCCGGCAGATTACGGCGGCGTGCCACCACATAGATTGCCGTCATCAGCATCAGGCCGGCAACGATGCCCGGCACGACACCGGCAAGAAACATGCGGCCGACGGAAACATCGGTCGCAGCAGAATAGACCACCATGACGATCGACGGGGGGATGAGGATGCCCAGCGTGCCCGCATTGGCGATCAGGCCGGCGGCAAATTCCTTGGAATAGCCCACCTGGCGCATGCCGGCGATGGCGATGGTGCCAATGGCGACAACGGTTGCCGGCGATGATCCCGAAAGTGCTGCGAACAGCATGCAGGCAAGAACCGAGGCCATGGCAAGCCCGCCGCGGAAATGGCCCACTGTGGCTATGGCAAAGCGGATGATGCGCTTGGCGACGCCTCCCGTCGACATGAAGGCGGAAGCCAGGATGAAGAAGGGGATCGCCAGCAGCGTGTAGTTCTGCGAAGCGGTAAAGAGCTGCAGCGCCACCGACGACATCGAATCTGAAGAGAAGAAGGCGATGACGATGATCGAGGAAAGCCCCAGGGAGACTGCTACCGGTACACCGAGAAAGAGCAGGCCGAGAACGAGTATGAAGAGAATTGCCGTTTCCATGTTCCCGCCCCTCAGTCTTTCAACACGTCTTTGTTTTCGGCGACGAGGTCTTCAGCCTCGTGGCCGGCAATGATCAGTTCCCGATCACCGTGCCAGATCTGGATCATCGCCTGCAGCGCCCGGAAGCCGAACAAGGCCAGACCCACGGGCAGGATCAGATAGGCGATCCATCGCTGCACACGTTCCTGAACGCCCAGACTTTCCTGTATCCATTGGGGATAGCGCAGATCGTCGAGGCCGATGCCAAGCTTGAACATCCTGGTCCAGTAGTCGACGGCACCGCCCCTGGAATTTGCGCCAAAGAGTTCCAGCCAGGTCGCCGAGATCAGCATGGCTGCATAGAGAAAGGCGCACAGAGCGCCAAATATCGCCACGATCCTGAACAGACTATGGGGCAGGACCCGAACAAAGGCGTCAACTCCAAGATGGGAGCCGATCTTAATACCGTAGCTCATGCCAAACAGGATGAGCCAGGCAAAGAGAATACGGGTGAATTCAAGCGCGCCCCCCCAGCCGGTATTGAAACCGTACCGAGCGATGACCTGAATAAAGGAAACGATGGTGATCGCCGCAAGCAGGATGGCGAGCACGTTTTCTTCGAACCGCGTAACCGCTTCGGGACTGTACCGCTCCCACAGCCAGAAGATGGCAATGATGACCGCAATTGCCAGATAGGGCCAAAACTGGCTCATGATCCCCTCCCCGCACCGTAAGGCGCTGCTGATGCTTCACCGTTGCCGCCCTCCTCCCGGGCGACAAGGCATCCAAAGTCTGATCATTCGATTTGCAAGTATAGACCGCAGCCGCTGCCAGCAACAGATGTACCGGCCCGCAACCCCCAGCCCTTTTCGTTTGCCGTCCGGACGGGCGGCAAGCGAAAAGGGGAGCGGGTGCAACACCCGCTCCCTGAGATACAGGTTAGTTCGAAGCGTTGGCTGCTACGGCAGCCTCAATGAGGTCCTTGCCGATATCGCCTTCAAACTTGTCCCAGACCGGCTTCATGACATCGACCCATGCCTGGCGCTGCTCGGAGTTCAGCTCGCGGATCGTGCCGCCGGCATCGAGAACGTTCTGGCGGTTCTTCGCTTCCTTGTCCGCCACCTGGCCATTCGCCTTCATGGTGACGTCATCGACAATGGCGACGAACTGGTTACGGGTCTCTTCGTCGAGACCGTTGAGCCATTCGGTCGAAGTTACCAGCAGATAGGCAAGCAGCTGGTGGTTGGTTTCGGTAATACCGTCCTGCACCTCAAAGAACTTCTGGGTGTAGATGTTCGACCAGGAATTTTCCTGTCCGTCGACAACACCGGTCTGCAGGGCGCCGTAGACTTCCTTGAAGGCCAATTTCTGGGCCGAAGCGCCCATGGCTTCGATCATGGCAACCGCCACGTCAGAGGTCTGAACGCGGAACTTGAGGCCCGCAGCATCGGTCGGCGCGACCAACGGCTTGTTGGCCGAGAACTGCTTGAGGCCCGATGACCAGTAACCAAGGCCGGTGTAGCCCTTATCTTCCATGACTTTGAGCAGGCCCTTGCCGGCATCGGAAGTCGTGAACGCGTCAACCGCCTTCAGGCTGGCAAACAGGAACGGCAGGTCGAAGAGGCGGTATTTCAGCGTATAGGCCTCGAACTTCGACAGCG
>JAGRLQ010000202.1:0-6929 GCA_020441735.1 Nitratireductor sp. | reverse complement strand
GTTCGGGAAGACCTCCATGCAGGCTTTGCCGTTCATTTCGGTGTTCACCCGCTCTGCCAGCATGGTTGCGGCATCGCCTTTCGGGTGGCCGGTTGCGGCAACCACATGGCTGAACTTGATGACCATTTCGCCATCATCGCAATTGGCGGCGGCGCCAAATGCCGTGGTGGTCAGAAGACCGGCTGCAATGGCAAAGGTTTTGAGGAATTTCATGGATAGTACCTCCCGTTGATAAAGTTTCCTCCGGACCCGGATGGCCCAGGCTGGCGGCAAAGAGCCCAAGCACCTCCCACCCGTCAAGGAATCCTAACCGTCAAATGTGACCAACCGGCGATTTACGGCAGGCAATGTGTGGAAACGGTAACATCGCCCGTCGGGCGTGTGTCGTTTTCCACCCGCCGGTTCGATCGGCAGAAGCCAATAGTGAGGTGTTGTGGGCAATCGGGCCAGCGCTGCGCGGCGGCCTGGTGGGCATTTTACTGCTTGTCGAGGTAGTCTTCGCGCGACAAACCGTGGCGCTGCATCTTTTCATAAAGCGATTTACGGGAAATGCCGAGCGCCTCGTATACCGGTTTGAGACTGCCGCCATGGGCGGCAAGGCTGGAGGCGATCAGTTTGCGTTCATGCTCGGACATGTGCTCTGCCAAAGTGCTGCCGGGTGTTTCGTGTGATGAGTCTGCACGCTCACCGCCGAACAGATCGAGCCCGAGGGCAAAACGTTCTGCCGCGTTCTTGAGCTCACGCACATTGCCCGGCCACGCCCGGGACGACAAATCGGTCAGCAGCATTGGCGCCGCTGTAGGCGGTTCAACCTGATGGCGGTTCGCCGCCTCCTGAACAAAGCCCGAAAACAGAAGCGGAATGTCGCCCGGGCGCAGCGCCAGTTCCGGCAGTCGGATGGTCACGGCATTCAGCCGGAACAGGAGATCCTGGCGAAAGCGGCCACCGCCGACTTCCTTTGCGAGATCGACTTTCGAGGCTGCAATGAACCGAACATCGAGTTCGATGGTCTCGTTGGAACCCAGCCGTCTGATGGATCGGTCCTGCAGAACCTGCAGAAACTTGATCTGTAACTCAAACGGCATGCTTTCCACTTCGTCGAGGAAGACGGTACCGCCACGGGCATGCTCCAGCCGACCGTAACGTGCCCGCAGCGCACCGGGAAAGGCGCCAACTTCATGGCCAAACAGTTCGCTTTCGAAATGGTCGGCAGGGATTGCCCCACAATTTATCGAAACAAAAGGCTTTTCTGCCCGCTCGCTCAACCGGTGGATGGCCCGGGCGGTAATGTCCTTGCCCGTGCCGGTTTCGCCGACGATCAAAAGATCCATGCCGGCCTGTGCCGCTGCCCTGATCTGTTTTCGCGTTTCCCGCATGATCTCGGAACGTCCCGGCAGGGTTGCTTCCAGGACATCGATACCATGGGCACCAGAGCGCAGACGGCGCAATTCCAGGGTCAGCGCGCGTTTTTCCAGCGCTTTCCTCGATACTGCTATCAGGTGGGCGGTGGTGAAGGGCTTTTCGATGAAGTCGTAGGCACCGCGGCGCATCGCCTCCACCGCCAACTGAATGTCGCCATGACCGGTTACCAGGATCACCGGCAGATCGGGATCGGTTTCCAGTACCTTGCCGAGCAGTTCAATCCCGTCCATGCCCGGCATGCGGATGTCTGTGATGATGACACCTGAAAAGCCGGGCCTTATCTCGGCCAGTATCTTTTCGGCAGCATCGAAGCACTCCAGTTCGAGACCATCGAGATCGAAGGCCTGACGGGTGGAAATGCGGATATCCTCTTCATCGTCCAAAAACAGGATACGGCCATCCGCCGGATCCCGCGCCGGTTGCCCGCCGGCATGCGATGCATTGGTGGCGGCTTCACCTGTCATTGAGCTGCTACCGCCTCCTGCTTGATCCCGGGATCGCCGGTTTGCGGCCAGGCTTCCAGTTCGATGCTGAATTCCGCGCCGCCATCCGGGTGGTTCCTTGCGGTCAGCGTGCCGCCAAAGTCGCGGATGATGTTGTAGGAAATCGAAAGTCCCAGACCAAGCCCCTGATTGACGGCCTTGGTGGTGTAGAAGGGGTCGAACATCTTCTCCGCCACCTCCCTGCTGAAGCCCGGACCACGGTCTCGAACCTTCAGGAAAACCCGTTCTCCCTCGCGGTGGCTGGTAATCTGCAGATCAGGCGGAGACTGTTTGCCTCGCTTTCCCTTCGTGGCGCTACCCGGTCGGCCTTGCCCGGCAAGCCCCGGCTCCGCCGGTTGCGCCATCGCATCCAGTGCGTTGGTCAACAGGTTGATCACCACCTGTTGCAGCCGGTTTGTACCGGCACGCACCTGCACGGGCTCATCGGGAAAATCCACGCTGATCGATGCGCCGCTTTCTGAAATACGTCCTGCGATCAGTTCCAGCGCCCCGTCGACAACACCGCGAAGATCGACTGCGCTGGTTCGTTCCTGCGGCCTGCGGGCAAAGTTCTGCAGGTCCTTGCTGATCGCCGCCATCCGGGCGGTCAGTGCCGCGATACGGGTAATGTTGCCCTCTGCTTCCTTAACCCTGCCGCGTTTCAGATATTGTGCGGCATTGTCCGCGTAGGAACGGATTGCTGCCAGCGGCTGGTTGTATTCGTGGCTGAGCGCCGCCGACATCTGGCCCAGGCCCGCAAGCTTGCCTGCCTGCACAAGCTCCCGCTGGGTATGGCGCAAGCGCTCATTGGCGTGGGACAACTCACGGGTGCGTTCGCGCACGGTGCGTTCGAGGCGGATCGCGTTGGCCCGCTCGAGCCGTATCTGACGGATGCGGTTGAGCCAGCGATTGGCCAGCCCCATGGCCGCCACCATCAATAGGGCGGAGCCCAACAGGCTGATCAGGGCTGCCTGGCTCCAGGCTTCGCCAATGGGACGCAGGTTTTCCAGCACGTGCAGGCGCCAGCCTGCCGGATTGATTATGCGGGTGAACAGCGCATAGCGCTCGCCGCCTTTCTCGATCTCACTGGCCAGGCTTGCCGGATGCAGCATCGCCATCAGGCCTTCATCGTTGGAGAATTCGATGGCCTGCAGATCGCGCGCAACGATTTCCTGCCGGCTGTCCGTGGCAAACACCGGCTTGCCGGAAAGTGTCCAGGCACGCTCAATGGACTCGATCGGGGCAAGCACGATCACCGAACCGGCATGTTGTCTGCCGCCAGGGCGAATCGAGGATGAAAAGCCATAGGCACGCTTGCCGTTTGTCAGTTTCACCGAGGACCGCCCCAGCCTGCCTTGCGAGGGCGGTATGGCAAGCCCGGGCGAGTCGGCAATCTGCTCGGTAATCAGGCCGGTCACACCGGCAAGAATGCGGCCGTCGGAACCGGCAACCGCTATGTCGAGGCTACCGGAAAGCCAGCTCGTATCTTCCAGCACCGATCTCAGGCCCGGATCCTGGGGCTGCAACGGGCTGCCGGAAACAAGATTGAGCACTTCGCGGCGGCGCGCCAGCACAACGGGTACAAAACGATGCTTGTCGAGCTGGCTTACAATGGTTTCGGCCTGCAGGCGCAGGGTCTCACCGGCAGCATTGCGGATGCCGGCCTCAGCCAACCGCGTGGCGCGGGTGGTGGCAAACCAGAATGCGGCCGCAGACAGCGCCAGCAACAGGCACAACAATGCGCCCTGAACCAGCAATGGCCTGCGCAAAAGGCGCAGTATCCTTTTCACGCCCCCTCCCTTGTTGTGCACCGGTGTTCAAACTCGTCACCCGGCGCCATTCATGACAGGAAGTATAGAAAGGGAAATCGACAGGGTCCATTGCGTACTTCAGCCTGCGGCGTGGCATGGGCACGGAACTGCGGCTACATCGGCCGGGGATAATCTCGGAAGACCTCGAGGATATCTGCCATCACATCATCACCGAGTGTCACATCCACGGCAGCGAGGTTGGTTTCGAGCTGCTTCATGGAGGTAGCCCCGATGATGACAGAGGTCATGAAGGGGCGCGTGAGGCAGAAGGCCAGCGCCATCTGCGCCAAATCGAGGCCGTGTCTGGCAGCGACCTCCGCGTACCCGGTAATCGCCTGTTCAGCCTGGGCGGTATAGCGGCCATTGAGATCGGGCTGCATGGACCGGCGCGAACCCTCGGGGATGGACCCATCAGCGTATTTGCCCGAAAGCGCACTGGCACAAAGCGGCGAATAGGCCAGCAGGCCAACCTTTTCGTGCACCGCGACCTCGGCGAGATCGAGGTCGAAAATACGGCAGATCAGGGAATACTCGTTCTGGATGGAGACGACACGCGGCAAGCTGTGCCGTTCCGACGCCTCCAGCCATTTGCGCGTCCCCCAGGCCGTCTCGTTGGAAAGGCCGAAATGCTTCAGCTTGCCTTCCGATTGCAGCTTTTGCACTTCGCCCAGCATGTCGGCGATCTCGCCGTCCATGTCGCCCGGGTTGAGATCGTTGGGGTCCCAGGCCCAGTACTTTCGGAAATGATAGGAACCGCGATTGGGCCAGTGAAGCTGATAGAGGTCGATGTAGTCGGTGTTGAGCCGCAACAGGCTTGCTTCCAGCGCCTCTCGCAGGATCGCACCGGTGATGCGGGCGCCGCCGCGAATGTCCTTGTTGCCTTCTCCGGTTACCTTGGTGGCGACCACCAGTCTGTCGCGGTCGGCCCTGCCCTTCAGCCACGCGCCAAGAATTCGCTCGGTCAAGCCAGTGGTTTCGGCGCGGCGTGGTGTGGTGGGATACATCTCCGCCGTGTCGAAAAAGTTGACGCCTTTGCCAACTGCAAAGTCCAGTTGCTCATGGGCTTGCGTTTCGCTGTTTTGC
This sequence comes from Nitratireductor sp., assembly GCA_020441735.1. GTDB lineage: Bacteria > Pseudomonadota > Alphaproteobacteria > Rhizobiales > Rhizobiaceae > Salaquimonas. The sequence goes on along the minus strand of JAGRLQ010000202.1, from coordinate 2,131 downwards.
GACCCCCAGGTCATGGTGCCAAGGCACAGCTCGGAAACGAGCGTGTCCGTGGTTCCCAACGGGTTGTAACGCATGTGAAGTCTCCGGCAGGTCTGAACTGAAAAAAGAGGTGGGAGCGCCTATTTTGCCCGGCTGACGCCGCTTTGCAAGCGGCCCTCGGTCTCAAGCCAGCGCACAAACTCATCCAGTACGCCCTGCACACCGGAAAACCGTTCACGGGAAAAGACCGTGAGCATGGCGGTGGTGAGGCCGGACAGTTCGATCATGGCCTGACGATGAAGCGACCTGCCCCTGGCGGTGATCGCAATGTGCTTGGAGCGGCGATCTTCCGGGTCCGTTCGGGTGACGGCAAGTTTTCCGGCAGTTAGCTGGTTGAGAAGACTGGTCAGAGAGCCCCGCGTCAGGCCGAGTTCATCCGCTGCCCTCATCGGGGTAATGCCATTCTGTCCCGAGAGGTCATCCGGCTTCACCCCATTGTCCTCCTCCTTCCAGCGGGCGTGCTGCAGGAGCAGGTCAAGCAGTTCGAACTGGGCGAAGGTCAGTCCTTCTGGCAGAAGACGGTCCGCAGAAAGCCGCATCAACCGGGCCGCACGGTCGGCGGATCGGTAGAAACGGTATAATGCCTCGGCTTCACTTGTGCGCATGAAATGCCTCGCCCGGCGGTGATTTGCACCAGTGTAGCCGCTCTATAATTTGAGTTCAAATTATTTATTGATTCCTGAAAATCATTTTAGTTTGATATCAAACTAACTAATGGAATTTATGGGAAATGCCACTTGCGCCGTCGGTTCTCACTCGCCCGCAAAGGCGGTGGCAGCCAGTCCCAACCGGCCAAATCCCGGCAGCTTGACCGCCGGATGACGGACATCCACTCCGGCAACGAGGCCGAGAAAATTGACTTCCAACCCGCTGCGCAGGCCGGCGGATATGCCGGCATATCCGCCCAGGCTGAGCTTGGCGTCGAGGCCATCAGCATCAACATGCCAGAAGCGGCCCCATCGGCTGCCGTCGGCAAGATAGTCGCGGCCAACCGCCGTGGCTGGAAGTGCCGCATCGAGTTCCGGCACCTGACGCAGCACATGGGCCACGAAGGAATTGGAGTTCGGACCGGGCCAGATGCGGTATCCGCCGCGAGCCGAATGGGGATAGGCAGCAATTGCCGCCTCGATCTCCGGAATGAGCCGGCCAGCCTTCTCACCGCGCACGGTTTTGACGATGAACGGGATGTTGGAATACCAGCGTGCGTCGGCGGCATAGGCGTTGCGGCGCACCGGATTGCCCCAACCGACCTTGTCGTAACGGTCATAGGCAGAAGCCCCTGCCCGCTTGATGACAAGCCAGCTATGGGTCGAGAGCGCGCCTTTCAGCCCGCCGGTGCGCGCCGCCATGACATGGATGACGGCTTCCTGCTCGCCTGCCGCCGGTGGCAGGATTCCAGCAGATGACCAGTCAGCCTCGCGCCAGGATGCAGGGCGGTCAATCGAAAGCCACCATCCGGCAGAAAGCGCCGCGGGGAGCAGGAACAATGCCACCAGCCCGTAAAGCAGGCGTTTCACCCATCGCATCGTTCGCTGCATCATCCCTCCTGCTTCTTTCGCTTGCATGGCTTCCGGTCACGTCCGCTTATGCCGGCGGTTTCAGCATGGCAAAACGGCGGCATCATGTTTGACTTGCGTCAATGCAGGATCGCAACAGCCTTGATAGCAACAAGGCGCGGTCTGGGGGGATGGCAATCGCAGGAAGCGGCGTGCAACCCGCTTCCTGCGATTGGCCAGATCATAAGACCATCTGCAGCCCCAAAACGGCAGGGATTAACCATTCCCGCTGCCATTGATTGACTCTTTTCCGGACATCGGCTTGGTTAACAAACGGTTAACCATTGCGGGGTTCCGGCGGTGCTGGGTAGAGGGAAACGCATTTCAGCCAATGCGGTGCATGGCGGCTTCAGTCGAGCCCGCCAGGATGCGCGGTTGAACGCCGTATCCAGTCTGCGGACGGTCGCGCTGCTTGCCATGACCGCAGTGCTGGTGCCTGCGGGTTCGGCCAAAGCCGGCGATCCTTTCCAGCATGTCGGGCAGCTTACCACCCAGCCAATCGGCCACTACGAATATTGCCGCAACCACCGCAAGGA
>JAGRLQ010000201.1 GCA_020441735.1 Nitratireductor sp. | reverse complement strand
GTCAGTGAAAATCGTCCGCACATGGTCAGGTCCGTTTCTTTCAGGCTTGATGCCAAATACGGAACGCGTCCGCAAGGAAAGAGCAGAAGATGCCGCAATATCCACGGATTGGCGTTTCCATTGCCGTGCAGCGCGGAAACACCGTCCTGCTGGTCAAGCGCGGCAAGGAACCGTTCAACGGATACTGGGCCTTTCCGGGCGGGGCGGTGGAGTTCGGCGAAATGCTGGAAGATGCTGCCCGCCGCGAACTTTCGGAGGAAACCGGACTGACTGCGCATGGCCTCGCTTTTCTGGGGTTTGCAGACCGGATTGCCCGCAATGAGGGTGGCAAGGTAACGCATCACCATGTTCTGGCCCGCTTCTTGTGTGAGGCGTTTGAAGGTACGGCGCGCGCCGGCGACGACGCTGCGGAATTGCGCTGGGTCGCGCTGGAAGAAGCTGCAAAGCTTGAAACCGTGCCCCAATTGCTGGAACTGATCGGCGACATTGTGAAGTAGCAACAGGCGACGATCTGTTTGGCTTCTGCAAGGCAATGCGATAAAGGCAAAGCGAACCCCGCAACAAGCGCCATTCTGGGTGTCAGAGCATCTACCGATGAAACCCTTCTTCCCTCGCAATCTGCTTGCCGCGCTTTTTCTTGCGCTCGGCCTGTTGAGCCTGCACAGCGTGGCAAATGCTCAGGAACAGTCCGGCGAGGCGACGGAAGAAGCGCAGGGCGAAGAGCAGCAAGGCGAACAACCCGAGATCAAGACCCTGCCGCCTGCCTATGAAGGCCAGTTGATGCGGCTGGCGGAGATACTCGGCGCCCTGCACTATCTGCGCAATCTGTGCGGGTCGGAGGAAGGACAGCTCTGGCGCGATGAAATGCAAAACCTGATCGCGGCGGAAAAGCCCAGCGAGCCAAGTCAGGCGCAAATGGTCGCCGCCTTCAATCGCGGCTTTCGCGGCTACGCGGAAATTCACCGCGAGTGCAATGAACCGGCCATAGAGGCAGCAAACCAGTTTCTGGCACAGGGAACGCGGATTGCTGCCGAGATTCCAAACCGTTACGGGCGTTAACCAAGAAAATTGTTAACTGACCCTTTTGCCGCCGGATATGCGATTGTCCGCTCAACGTCCGACATGGCAAAAACTCCGCATGGTTGCCGGCATGGAAGAACTGACCGACCTTACCCTTGAAGAGAAAATCCTGCGCGAAAAGCAGCTTGTAGCCGAGTCCCATCTGCTGGAAGCGTGGGAGGCAGGACTGGAAGACGGCATTGAGCCGGAAATCCTGGCGCGCACGATTGTCGTCAAGACACTGGTGCAGCTTTCGCGCAGCCGTGGGTATGAGGCAGCATCGGAGCTTGTGGACGAGGCCCGCAGCCTGGAAGCCAAGGGTGATTTCGTGCCGGGCAAGACCCTGCAGTAAGGCCCGCTCCTTTCCCTGCATTCGCCAACTTTCTCCTGTTTTCACAAAGTCATGAACGCGGCCATTTTGACATTCATGGCAATCCGCGTAGCATGCCCGTCATATGCGGGTGGCCTTATGAGGCACTGCCGGGACTGATTTGCCGGCAGGAATGGGTTGGCGGCAATGAGACGAAGGGACAAACCGGAGAACAGGCCGGGCCGGGCAAGGACTTTCCCCGGCGTTCTGGCATTGTCTGCACTTGTCATCGGCGTCCTGGCTGTTGGCAGCCTGCCGGCGGGTGCTGCGGCTAATGATCCGGGCATGTCCGGCCGCAAAGTTATTGATAGCGTGGTGAAGCCGGGCTGGCTGCTTGCCCAGGATGAGTCGGAAGAAGCGCCCACAGAGGGCGAGACACAGGCAGAGCCGGCAGAAGAACCGTCTCAGGGCGAGGCACCCCAGGCGGATACCTCTCAAACAGGCGAAGATGGCGGGCAGACGCTGCCTGAAATCATCACCGACCTCAATGAGCTCCCCTTCCCCGCCCGCAAGATGCGCGATCTCATTCTGGAAGCCGCGCACAGTGGCGACATCGAGAAGCTACGCCCCTATCTCGGCTATGGCGATGATGTCACCATGCTGTCGCTCGGCGGTCACGACGAAGATCCGATCGAGTTTCTGAAATCGCTTTCAGGCGATCCCGACGGGCACGAAATCCTTGCCATCATGACGGAAATCCTCGAAGCGCCGCCAGTCAAGACCGAGCAGGTTTCCGGCGAGGCCGTTTATGTATGGCCCTATTTCTATGCCTACCCCTTCGACAAGCTGACGCCTGAACAGCGGGTCGACATGTACCGCATCATCACCCATGGCGATTATGAGGAGATGGCCCAGTTCGGCAGCTACATCTTCTACCGGCTGGGAATCACGCCGGAAGGGCGCTGGCAGTTTTTTGTTGCTGGCGATTGAGCTTTCAGAACCCCTGCATGCGGTATTTTTCTTCTGCACCTGAAAACAGTTGATTGCCTTGCCTATATCGCTAGAGCAGTTCAAGTTTTGACGAAATCGGCAAAACTTGAATGCGTAAACAAAATCAACGGATTAAATCGTTGTCCCGCTTCTAACGAAGCGTGAAACGATATAAGACAGCGTCATGTCTGAGTTGTTTTGCAGTGAACTGACGGGACGCAGGCTTCTGCGCGTTTCAGGCGAGGATGCGGCCCGTTTTCTCCATGGTCTTGTCACCTGCGACGTCGAGCATCTGAAGCCCGGCGAAATCGCCTTTGGTGCGCTTTTGTCGCCGCAGGGAAAGATCCTGTTCGACTTCTTTATCGTGCGCTCGGTGAACGGCTTCATCCTCGATACCGACGCCTCCATGGCAGATGACCTTGCCAAGCGGCTCGCCTTTTACAAGCTACGGGCCAAGGTTGATATCAGCCCCATGGACGAGCGCGCCCATGTGTTTGCCATATGGGGCTCGGATGCCGCCGGCAAGATCACCGCCGATGGCGTTGTGGCCTTCGATCCACGGCTGAAGGAAATGGGCGCGCGCGCCTATATCCGCCGGGCACCGCCGGATGTGGAAGAAGTGCCGCTTGCAGCATGGCATCGCCACCGCATCGCACTGGGCATGCCCAAGGGCGGGCTTGATTTTGTCTTCGGCGACACCTTTCCCCATGAGGCGCTGATGGACCAGTTCAAGGGCGTCGACTTCGCAAAGGGCTGTTACGTTGGCCAGGAAGTCGTTTCGCGCATGCAGCATCGCGGTACGGCACGCAAACGGCTGATCCAGGTAACAAGCGAAACCGCGTTGCCGGAAAGCGGTGCGGAGATTCTCGTTGACGGTTCGGCTTGCGGGGCGCTTGCCAGCACGGATGGAAAGGCAGGCCTTGCCATGGCTCGGCTAGACCGGGCAGCAGGCCATGCCATGGGCAAGCCTGCCTATGCCGGTACCACCGAAATCCGGCTGACCATTCAGCCATGGGCCCGTTTCGAGTGGCCGCAAGCCGGATAGCTGTGACAGCAGGTGAACAGAACCTGTCACGCAAACCTTGAATGCAACCCTCCTCCATCGCATAGATTGGCCAGAGGAGTCGGTAATTCATGACGAAACCATCCGGCAAGGAAGGCGGAAGCGGCAACGCTGCACAACCGGTGCGGGCCTGGCAGCGCATGCTCTCCGGCCGCCGGCTGGACCTGCTCGAACCCTCGCCGCTCGATGTCGAGATCGAGGATATCGCCCAGGGGCTTTCCCGCGTTGCCCGCTGGAACGGCCAGACGGCAGGTGATCACGCCTTTTCCGTCGCCCAGCATTCGCTGCTCGTGCTCGACATCCATTTGCGTCTCGATCCGCATCTTGCCCCGCGCGAACAGATGGTAAGTCTGCTGCACGACGCGCCGGAATATGTGGTGGGCGACATGATCTCGCCGTTCAAGGCGGTGGTCGGTGGCGACTATAAATCGGTGGAGCTTCGGCTGCTCGAGGCAATCCACTTGCGCTTTTCCCTGCCGGCGAAAACGAATGGCACGCTTGCCAAGGCCATCAAGAAGGCCGACACGATCGCCGCCTATTACGAGGCAACGATGCTTGCCGGTTTTGAAGAGGCTGAGGCGCGGCGCTTTTTCGGCAGACCGCAGGGCATTTCGCCCGACGGGTTGCCGCTGACGCCATGGCCGGCCAAACGCGCCCAGGCGAATTTTCTCAAGCGTTTCCGGCTGATGGAAGAAGCGCATATGTACAGCAAGGCGCGTCGACGGACGGAACCGGTGAAATGAGAGCTACCCGGGCAGTCGAGATCGGGCTTAACGCGGCAATCATTGCCATTGTCGAGAACGCACCGGCCATCCTGCGCATCCCCGGTGGCGAGAATGGGCTCGACAGCCTGCCCTTCGGGCCCTTCAATCCGGTCAGCCACCGCACCATGGAACTCGGGTTGCGCCAGTGGGTGCAGGAACAGACGGGGCTGAAACTCGGCTACGTGGAACAGCTCTACACATTTGGCGACCGGGGCCGGCAGCGCCAGAAGGGCGATGACCAACTGCATGTCGTATCGGTGGGGTATCTGGCGCTGACGCGCCTGAAGGATGATCATGAGGTGAAGCTGCAGCGCTCCGGTGCAAGCTGGAAGGATTGTTATTCCTACCTGCCCTGGGAGGATTGGCGCAGCGGGCGGCCGGCCATTATCGATGATGTTATCCTGCCGAACCTGGAAGCCTGGATCGCCGAGAAGGACACGAAGGATTTCGCCGGCCTGAAAGCCATCGACCAGCGTGGCTACAACCGGGCGCGGATCGCCTTCGGACTCGATGGAGTGCCATGGGATGAAGAGCGCGTGCTCGACCGCTATGAACTGATCTACTCGGCAGGCATGGTTCAGGAGGCGGTTGCCGATGGCCGCATCGGCGAAGTCCGCAGCGGGCACGCGCTCGGCAATGCCATGCTGAACGACCACCGGCGCATTCTGGCTACCGCGCTTTCAAGGCTGAGGGCAAAGCTCAAATACCGTCCAGTGATCTTCGAACTGATGGCGAGTGAATTCACCCTGCTCGAACTGCAGCAGACGGCTGAAAGCATTCTCGGCCGCAAGGTGCACAAGCAGAATTTCCGCCGGCTGGTGGAAAGCAACCAGCTCGTCGAGCCGACCGGCAAGACATCCACGTCCACCGGCGGGCGGCCTGCAGCACTCTTCAAGTTCCGCCGCGAGGTAATCGCCGAACGCCCGGCGCCGGGATTGCGGCTCGGCAGGGGTTGAGCCTTCGAATGCCCGTCAGTTGTCGAAGATGTAGCGGATACCCGTCATCGAAGGGAGCAGCGAGGCAAGCCCCAGCGTGATGGCGATCTTGACGGCGAGCATGGCGAAATAGACATAGACTTCCTGAAGGACCTGGAAAAAAAGCCGCATGGCGTGTTCATTCCGGGGCCGGTAGCGGTCTTCCAGCAACAGCCAGGTTTCGGTTTTTTCCGGTGCGCGGCCGGGCGCGGTCTGGGCAAACCAAAGCAATACAATGGCCATGACCAGCGTGAGAATGGCGCCGGTGCGAAAGAACAGCACCAAATCGAACATCGAGCCGAGCATGACCATGGAAATGGCGAGATAGCCGAAGAAGACGGCCCGTCCCACACACAGCATTGCCTGATCGCGCACTTTCTCCATTGAGAACCCCGGTCCGGGAAAATCTCAGGATCACTGCATTTCCCGGACCGGGCAAATCACAAATTGGTCAATTTATTCCGATGTCGAGGCCCAGATCGAGCGTCGGGGCCGCCATGGTGATCTTGGAGGTGGAGATATAGTCGACACCGGTTTCGGCAATTGCCTTCACCGTATCGATGTTCACATTGCCGGAGGCTTCGAGCTTGACTGCGCCGCCATTGTCCGCGCGGTTCATCTCAACCGCCCTGGCAAGCTGATCGGTGGTCATGTTGTCGAGCAGCACGGCATCGGGTGCGGCCTTCAGCGCCTCCGCAAACTGCTTCAGCGTATCGACTTCCACTTCCACCCTGACGAGATGGCCTGCATAGGCACGGGCCCGCTCGATGGCGAGCCTGACCCCGCCGGCAACGGCAATGTGATTGTCCTTGATCAGGATGGCATCATCGAGGCCGAAGCGGTGGTTGGAACCGCCGCCGCATTTGACAGCATATTTGTCGAAGGCGCGGTGACCGGGGATGGTCTTGCGGGTACAGCAGACCCTAGCGTGGGTATGGGCGATCCGATCTTGAAACGCAGCTGTATAAGTGGCGATGCCCGACATGCGCATGAGGAAATTGAGGGCGACGCGTTCAGCTGCCAGGATGGCACGGGCATTGCCCTCGATGCGGGCGACCTTCTGGCCTGCCTTGATACGGTCGCCATCCTGCTTCATCGCCCTGAACTTCAGCGCCGGATCGATGGCGCGGAAGGCAGCTTCTGCCAATTCCAGTCCCGACAGGATGCCGTCTTCACGGGTTGCCAGCACGGCCTTTGCAGTTGCGGATGCAGGAATGGTGGCGTTGGAGGTAATATCCCCTGCCCGCCCGAGGTCTTCCAGAAGAGCTGCCCGCACTGCATCCTCGATCAGGATGGGTGACAGATGCGGCGGCAGCGTTTCGGTCTTCTTCTTTCTCGGAGCCAAGCTCTTCTCCTTGTTTACGCGCTGGCTGTGGCCGGTGCGCGGCCGGTGACCTCAGCTGCAACCGCATTTGCATCCTCCAGGGTGATGAAGGTGCGATGTTTCCAGGCGTCCTTTTCTTGCGGGAAATCGGACCGGAAATGGCCGCCACGGCTTTCCTCGCGGTTGAGGGCAGCCACCGCCATCAGCTTGGCGGTTGCCAGCGTATTTGCGAAGCGGCATGCCTTGTTGGCCCGTTCCATGGCGTCGATTTCGGCAATCGCCCTGCGCAGGCCTTCACCGTCGCGGATGACGCCGACTTTCGCGCTCATCAGCTTGCGCAGGCGCATCATGGTTTCATCGTCGTCGATCACCTCGACATCGGGATTGAGCGCCGACTTGTCCTTCCACGGATTGACGCGGGCTTCCGGCATCATGCCGCCAATGTCCTCGGCAATGCGGGCAGCAAACACCACGGCTTCCAGCAGGGAGTTTGAGGCAAGCCGGTTGGCGCCGTGAGCACCCGTCGAGGTGACCTCACCGCAGGCCCACAACCCGTCAAGCGAGGAGCGGCCTTCGGCATCGGTCAGAATGCCGCCCATGAAATAATGCGCTGCGGGAATGACCGGGATCATCTCCTTCGCAGGATCGATACCGGCATCCTGGCAGTAGCCATAGACGGTTGGAAATTCATCCTTGAAGTGCTCGCCGACGGCCTCGCGGCAATCGAGGAAGGCGCCCCTGCCCGCCATCACTTCAGCGAAGATGCCCCGGGCAACGATGTCGCGCGGTGCCAGTTCGCCTGCCGGATCGATATCGAGCATGAACCGGTGACCGGAAGAATTGTGCAGTGTGCAGCCCTCGCCGCGAAGCGCCTCGGTTGCCAGCGGAGCAGGATCCTTGCCGAGATTGATCGCTGTGGGGTGGAACTGTACGAATTCGGGATCCGCGATGACCGCGCCGGCGCGGGCTGCCATGCCGATGCCACCGCCACGGGCTTCCGCCGGATTGGTGGTGATCTCATAGAGATGACCGATGCCGCCGGCCGCCATGACCACGGCGCGGGCGGGAAACAGAATGCGCTGGTGGGAGCGCCCGCCTTCGGGCCTTGCGATCAGCCCACTGACGAAACGGCCCTCGCCAACCAGTTCCTCGGCAACATAGCCTTCCATCAGCCGGATTGACGGTGTGGCGCGCACGGCGGTAACCAGCGCCTCCATGATGGCACGGCCGGCCATATCACCCTTGACGCGCACGACGCGGTGTTCGGAATGGGCTGCCTCGCGCGAAGTCTGCAGCCTGCCTTCCAGATCGCGGTCGAAGGGGACGCCGAATGCCAGCAGGTCGTGAATGCGGTCGGAGGCTTCCGACACCATCAGGCGGGCGATCTTTTCATCGACCGTTCCCGCACCGGCGGCAATCGTATCGGCCAGATGTTTTTCGATCGTATCGCCGGGCGACACGGCAGCAGCAATGCCGGCCTGCGCCCAGGCAGACGACGCGCCCTTGCCGATGGGGGCAGCCGCAATGACGGTGACGGGGCGCGGCGCAAGCTTCAGCGCGCAGAACAGGCCGGCCAGCCCGCCGCCGACGATCACCACATCGTCAACACCGGTCCAGGATACGGGGGGAAAGAGCTCAGCCTGTTTGTCCATTTTCCAGTCATTCCCGGACTTGACCCGAAGATCCAGCCCTAATCAGCCTTCTTCCGGATCCTCGGGTCAAGCCCGGGGATGACCAAAGACGGCTGCAACGATCAATTCGGCTTCAAATTCACCATGCGCTCGACGGCGCGGCGGGCTCGCTTGGCGAGTGCCGGGTCGATCGTGACCTCCTCCTTCATGTAGACGAGGCTTTCGAGGATCTT
>JAGRLQ010000200.1 GCA_020441735.1 Nitratireductor sp. | reverse complement strand
TGCCGAGCACGATGGTCTGGATGTTGACCGAGGTGGGCGACAGGGAAACCATGAACAGGCCGAGGCCGAAAAACGAGGTGAAGATCAGGCCGATGATGACATCCTCGCGCAATTGCGTGCGGATGTTGAGAAACAGCATGGCTGCGGCGGCCAGTCCGCCCGAGAGGAAGGCGCCGAAGGCAAAGGGCAGGCCGAGCATGTAGGCGCCGGCAACGCCCGGCACGATGGCATGAGACAGGGCATCGCCGACCAGCGACCAGCCCTTCAGGATCAGGTAGCAGGACAGAAAGCCGCAAACTAGGCCGACCAGGCCGGAGACAAGAATGGCCTTGACCATGTAGCCATAGGAGAAGGGCTCGAGCAGCAGCTCAATCATCGGACGGTTTCCGGCGCGGCTTGCTGTCCGGTTCCTTTTCGCTTCCGTCCGGATTCTTGTCGTAGAGCACCAGCGGGCGTTCGTCGTCGGTGATGACGGTGATCTGGCGGGGGTCCTCGTCGTCGTGCAGGTCGGCACCGCCGAGGATGAAGTGGCGTAGCACGCCGCCAAAGGCCATTTCGAGATTTTCAGGCGTGAAGATCTCCGACGTCCTGCCGGAGGCGAGAATGGTCCGGTTGATGAAGATGGTACGGTCGCAATATTCCGGCACGCTGCCGAGGTTGTGCGTCGATACCAGCATGACCTTGCCTTCGCTGCGCAGTGCCGAAAGCAGATTGATGATCGCATGTTCGGTCTTCACGTCGACGCCGGTAAACGGTTCATCAAGCAGGATGACCTCGCTTTCTTGGGCGATGGCGCGGGCAAGGAAGACGCGCTTCTTCTGGCCGCCCGACAATTCACCGATCTGGCGCTTGCGAAATTCGACCATGTTGACGCGGGAAAGGGCCGTCTCGACCATCTCATGATCGCGCGGTTTGGGACGGCGCAGAAACCCCATATGGCCGTAGCGGCCCATCANNCCATCATCACCACATCCTCGACCAGAACCGGAAAATTCCAGTCTACTTCTTCGGCCTGGGGAACGTAGGCGACCTTGACGGCCTTCAGCATTTCGGCGGCGGGTCGGCCGAGAATTTCCACGGTACCGGAAGCGAGTGGCACGAAGCCCATAATCGCCTTGAAAAGCGTCGACTTGCCGCTGCCGTTCACGCCGACAAGGGCGGCGATCGTGCCCATGGGAATTTCGAAACTGGCATCCTTCAGAGCGGTAACACCGTTTCGGTAGACGACGGTAACGCCGGAGAGTTTCAGCCCAGGCGTAGCAACCGTGGTTTCGCCGTTGATGGTTACCGGCCCGGTCACGGCTTCAGCCCTTCGGCAATGGTCGATGTGGTCAGTCGCAGCAGGTCGAGATAGGTCGGCGCGGGACCATCTGCTTCCGTCAGGGAGTCGACATAGAGCACACCGCCATAGCGCGCGCCGGTTTCCCGCGCCACCTGTCTGGCGGCGTCGGGTGAAATCGTGCTTTCGCTGAAGACGGCGGGAATGTTGTTCGCGCGCACCAGATCGATGACCTTGCGGACCTGTTGCGGCGTGCCCTGCTGATCGGCATTGATCGGCCACAGATAGGCCTCCTTGAGGCCGAAGTCGCGGGCGAGATAGCTGAAGGCGCCTTCGCTGGTCACCAGCCAGCGCCGCTCCTCGGGGACCGAGGCAAGCGCCTCGCGCAAGGGCGTTACCGCATCGGTAATCTGCGCCTTGTAGGCTTCGGCATTGGCCCTGTAGGTCTCCGCATTGTCGGGATCGTGTGCAGCCATCGCCGAGGCAATGTTGTCGACATAGATCAGCGCATCGCTGGGCGACATCCACGCATGGGGATTGGGCTTGCCGGTATAAGGGCCTTCGCCGATACCGATCGGCTCGACGCCGTCTGAAACCGTGGCGCTCGGCACATCGGACAGGTTGGCGAAGAAGCGTTCGAACCAGAGTTCCAGGTTCAGACCGTTCCACAGAATGAGATCGGCATCCTGCGCCTTGATGATGTCGCGGGGGGTTGGCTGGTAATTGTGGATTTCCGCGCCGGGCCTGGTGATGGAAACCACTTCGGCGGTTTCACCCGCAACGTTGCGCACCATGTCGGCAATGACGGTGAAGGTGGTGGCGACTTTGAACCTGTCTGCCGCATGGCCGGGCAGGGCGGCGGCGAGATAAAGCAGGATGGCAGCCAGCATCGTGATGTGCGGCAAAATCCGCAAAGCTACGCTTTTCATCCTTTCGGCGGCACCCGCCTGGAAACATGGCATCAACTCGAACTTTCTTACGGTCTTTCATCAAGGACAGCGGAATTGGCTTTCCTCAAGATAATGCAAATGCAAATCGTTTGCAACAAGGGTTCGTTCGTTTACAAACGCCGGGAATGTCCGGCGCCGAGATGATTTGCATCTGCACTTGCTTCGCAACTGGAAACTGCCTTCGGTGTTTGCTAAGGGTGCCGGGCAGGGCGTTTTGGGCGTCTTGTCGTATCCGAGCGAACCGGTGTGAACTTCATGGAACAGCATCGCGATTACGAAAGCGAATTGCGCCAGGCGGGCGTTCGGCTGACCAAGCCGCGCAAGGTCATTTTGAAGATCATCGGCGAAAGCGAGGATCATCCTGACGCGATGGCGATCTTCCGCCGCGCGGTGAAGATCGATGCCTCGATATCCCTTGCCACCGTCTACCGCACGATGAAGCTGCTGGAAGAACTGGGGGCGGTGCACCGCCATTCCTTCGAGGGCGGGCCGGCCCGGTTTGAAAATGCCGATGGTGAACATCACGACCATCTGATCGATCTTGATACCGGCAAGGTGATCGAGTTTCACTCCGAAACGCTTGAAAAGCTGCAGGAGCAGATCGCCGATGAACTGGGCTATGACATCGAGCACCACCGGTTGGAACTCTACGGGCGGAAGCGGCGCTAGAAGGCGCCTTGCTCACCTGGATCGTTTGCTGCGAGGTTTTGAAAGAATGCTGGACAGATGTGCTGATTGGCGCAAGCTGGGCTGGCTCACACGCAACCGGGAACAACAACGATGGCTGACGGGGTAAAACCGCACTTTCAAAGACTCTGGCCGACGCTCTTCATGTCGCTTGAGCTGCCGGGTGCGGAAAGCGCCAATCCGGTGCTGGCCCAGTTTCTGCTCGATCAGGAGGCGGGTGCCGAGGGCCTCACCGTGCGCTATCTGGAACAGGACCTGTTCCGGGAGCAGCATCCCGCAGTTGGCTGGCTGCGCCAGTGCTGCGAGAAGGCGGTTCTCGATTACGCCGCTGAAGCGGGGCTCGACTACAGGCCGGATGCCGATCTGCAGGCTTGGGTGAACATCAATCGCCGCGGCGACTACCACAACTTGCACAACCACCCGCATTCATGGCTGTCGGGCACCTACTACGTCGCCGTACCCGACCAGGCGGAAGCGCGGCGGCACCGCACCGACCTCAATCCCGGCGAGATCAGTTTCTTCGATCCGCGCGGGCAGGCCAACATGAATGCCGTGCGCGGTGACGGCCAATTCGATCCCGAATACCGGCGGCTGCCCAAGCCGGGAGAGCTGTTCCTCTGGCCGAGCTTCCTCCATCACCTCGTTCATCCCAATCTGATGGACGAACCCCGGGTATCCGTTTCCTTCAACGCCGTGCTTCGGCGCAAGGTGCTTTAGAGGGGCTTCGTTGCCCTTGGCTTGCTCAGGATGCGGACCCTCTCTTAGTCATCCTCGGGCTTGTCCCGAGGATCCAGTGCATAACCCAGAGCATAAGTCTGTTCTGGGTCCTCGGGA
>JAGRLQ010000199.1:7590-9011 GCA_020441735.1 Nitratireductor sp. | reverse complement strand
GCCGATCCGCCGCTATGCCGACCTTATCGTGCATCGCGCGCTGGTCAGGAGCCTGGGGCTTGGACCGGGCGGGATCACGCCGGAGGAAGAAGGGAATCTCGATGCCATCGCAGCCGACATCTCACTGACGGAGCGGCGCGCCATGGTGGCCGAGCGCGAAACCAAGGACCGGCTGATCGCCGGTTTTCTGTCCGAGCGCATCGGTGAGCGCTTCAACGGCCGCATCAATGGCGTCACCAAGGCGGGTCTCTTCGTCACGCTGAATGACACCGGCGCGGACGGGTTCATCCCGATTTCGAAGATTTCCGACGAATACTATGTCTACGATGCTGCGACCCAATCGCTCATTGGCGATCACAGCGGTCTGGCCTATCAGATCGGCATGGATGTGGAAGTCCGACTCGCAGAGGCCGCCCCCGTCGCCGGTGCACTCCGGTTCGACATGCTGAGCGAGGGAAAACAGGTTGAAGGGCTTCCGCGTTCACGCCGCACCGGACAAAAGCGCCGCAACGGTCCTGGAGGCCGAGGCGGACGCCGTTTCGGCCCGAGCGGCGGCAGAAGGAAAACCAGGAAGCACCGCGGATAGTCTCGCCGCACATTTGAGGGAAGAAGACATGCAGGAGTTCAGCGAAACCGCCGTTTACGGCGGCGAGAGTGATGAATCCCACCGCCCCCTGATACAGGCTGCCCGGCGCGGCTTTACCAAGAAATGCCCGGCATGCGGCGAAGGCGAGTTGTTCGATGGGTTCCTCAAGGTGCGCCCCACCTGCGAAAACTGCGGCGAGGAACTGCACCATCACCGCGCAGACGACCTGCCGGCCTATCTCAACATCTTCGTCGTCGGACATGTGGTCGTTGGTGCCATGATGGTGCTGATGACCTGGGAGTTCTTCGGCATGTGGACGACCATGTTCCTGACCATGGCCGTTTCGATCCTTGCCGCATGGGCGCTGATGCAGCCGCTCAAGGGCATGGTGGTCGGCACCCAGTGGGCGCTGAGGATGCACGGTTTCGGCGGGCATGAAGACTGACGCCGAAAACAAGATTTCAGCGGAAATCGCGCGCATCGAAACCATGATCAATTCTGACTCGATGCAGCGCACGCGCCGCAATGTGCGCGAAAGCGGCGCACGCGTCACGCCCAGGAATGCTGCCTCCATCATCCTGCTGCGCGGTGAGCCGGGCCGCGAGGAACTGGTGATGGGACGGCGCAACCGCAATCTGAAGTTCATGCCCGGCGCCATGGTGTTTCCCGGCGGGCGGGTCGACCGCGGAGACTGGCGGATCCCGGCCGCTGATCCCCTGCGGCCTGAAGTGCGTGCCAAGATCCTGGAAAACCTGCGCGGCCGACCCGGCGAGGCAAGCGCGCACGCCTTGGGCATTGCAGCCCTCAGGGAACTGTACGAGGAAACCGGCCATCT
>JAGRLQ010000199.1:0-7472 GCA_020441735.1 Nitratireductor sp. | reverse complement strand
CACCGCCGTTTCGATACCTGGTTCTTCGTTGCCCGGCTGGACGACTACCACATCGAGCCTGAAGAGGGCTTTGCACCCTCTGGCGAACTGGAAGCGTTGAAGTGGCTGACGCCGAGGGATGCCATGGGTGCGGATACGCGGGAAATCACGAGGGTGATCCTGGTTGAACTGGCAAACCGGCTGAAGGAAGATCCCAAGCTGAGCCCGGACTGGCCGGCGCCCTGCTATACGACCGTGCGCGACCGCTTTAACCGGCGGCTGATGTAACGGTTTCCCGCATCCTTCAAAACCAGAATCGGGACCAGAATCCGGATTGCCCCGCATTATCTTCCGGGCTACGGATTTTCGATGTCCGAAAGTCGAATCAACATTCCCGGCATCGCTGAAGAAAGCAAAACCGATTTTGCGGCGGCTTTCGCGTCGATTGCAGCGATTTCGGCAATCGGCGTTGCCATCGGGCTTTCCTTCCCGCTGCTCAGCCTCATTCTCGAACAGCGGGGCTATTCGGGTGTCATCATCGGCGCCAATGCCGCCAGTGCCGGCGTTGCAGCCATGGCGGCTGTCTGGCTGGTCAATCCGATGGTGAACCGCCTCGGGGTCATCAACACGATGCTCGCCTGCGCGGTGATCGCTTCTGCCTGCATGATCGGGTTTTATGTCTTCGACCAGCTTGCCGCCTGGTTTGCGCTGCGCATCGTCTTCAGCGGCGCGCTGACCCTTTCCTTCGTGCTGTCGGAGTTCTGGATCAATTCGGCTGCCACCGAACGGCAGCGTGGCCTGATGCTGGGAATCTATGCCACCGTGCTCAGCATCGGGTTCGGCATCGGGCCAGGCATTCTCGCCCTGGTCGGGTCTGCCGGCCCTCAGCCCTTCGCCATCGGCGCGGTGATCATCCTGGTTTCATGTCTGCCGGTCATTTTCGTCCGCCACCGTCAACCGGTTCTGGGTGATTCCCTCGGCTCATCGAGCGGCTTCCTCAAATACGTGCTGATCGTACCGCTGGCGACCGGCGCGGTGGCCGTATTCGGGGCCGTGGAGCAATCCATCCTTGCGATCGTTCCGGTCTATGGCCAGCGGCTGGGTTATACCGAGACCGGCACAGCGGTCCTGCTGATGGTGTTTGCCGCCGGCAATGTCGGGCTGCAGATTCCGCTTGGCATCGCCAGCGATCGGGCGAGAGACCGTCGGGTCATTCTGTATCTGTGCGGGGTTATCGGTGTTGCCGGTGCGTTGCTGCTACCGTTGGTGATGGACCCGGACGCTCCGGTCTGGCCGGCCTGGACCGTGTTGTTCGTATGGGGCGGCGTGATTTCCGGCCTGTACACGGTTGGCCTCGCCCATCTCGGATCGCGGCTGAGCGGCGGGGACCTGGCCCAGGCAAACGCCGCCTTCGTCTTCTGCTACACGCTCGGCATGATCGTCGGGCCACAGCTTTCCGGCATTGCCATGGAGGCGGTGCCGCCGCACGGCTTTGCCTGGGCGGTGGCAGCATTTTTTGTGGTCTATCTGCTGTTGTGCATTCAGCGTGCTGTTTCGCGCAGGGGAAAACAGGCCGCCGAATGATGCATTACCTGCAGGATGCACCCGACTTTCACTTGACTTTGGGCTGCCAATGAGTAGTTTGCGCGCCGACCAGAGGGGCTCAACTCAGCTTGCGCCCCTCGATTTATTGGATTGCGGCAAGCCGCCCTGCCAACGGCCCCTGGAAAGGTGCCCGGAACGAACCGGTTCCGACGGACAGCGCGTTTTACCAATCTCCCCGATTTCGACACGTTAAACCGGCTGGAACAGCACCATGGCAAAAGCAACCACCATCAAGATCAAGCTTGAGAGCACGGCCGATACCGGCTTTTTCTACGTGACCAAGAAGAACAGCCGCACCATGACCGACAAAATGGTCAAGCGGAAATATGACCCCGTTGCCAAGAAGCACGTGGAGTTCAAGGAAACCAAGATCAAGTAAGGTTTTCGCGGCAGCGGGTATCGTACCCGCGATGCCAAATCCCCGTATTGCAAGGCCCCGCTTTCCGGCGGGGCTTTTTGTTTGCCGAACGCAAGATGCGAGTGCCCTATGCAGAGCGCCTGTCCCGGATCATGCGGGAACCGAAGGAAAAGTTGCGGGAAGAAAGGGTCGGCCGGTCAGCCGGATATGGTACGAGGAGGCCAATAGTCCGGTGACCGACCGACAACCCCACGGACCCAGGAGATGCGGCGGACCTGAGCACTCCGTAGGGAAACTGTTTGATGCACGTGGGCGTTACCGGCTCCTGTTCCAGCCGTTTTGCGACCGCCCCTCCGGTGCATTTCCTTTCCGGGATGAACCAATATCTGGTCAACACTCCGGACATGGCGAAATATAGAAACAAACTGTCAGGAAAATCAACGATTTCGTAACCATATTCCAGACAGTCGTTGAAGATGGTTACGGGTAAACCTTAACGCCACCGAGCAGTTCTCCGCAGAAAACCGGCCATTGCCACCGTCAAGGCGGGAAAACACAATTTGATGACATATTGTGGATAAGCGGCTGAAAAGCGCAAAAGAAGCGGTGAAAACGCCTCAGGCGGCTTCGAAAACCACCATGTTGCGGCCGCCGCGCTTGGCCTGATACAGGCCGACATCGGCGCGTTTGAGCAGGCTTTCCGGCGTATCGTCTGCCGATTCCAGCGTTGCAATGCCAAGGCTGACGGTAATCGCCAATTGCTTGCCACCCTGATCGACAACGAATGGATGAACCGACACCTCGTTGCGGATGCGCTCGGCAACGATGCGGGCCGTTTTCATGTCGGTTTCCGGCATGGCGATGACGAACTCCTCGCCGCCGAAGCGGCAAGCCAGATCGATATTGCGCACGTTCTTCTTGATGCGGCGGGCAAACTCGGCAATCACCTCGTCGCCCACATCGTGACCATGATTGTCATTGACCAGCTTGAAACGGTCGATATCGCAGATGATCAGCGACAAGTGCGCTTTTCTTTCCTGCGCCTTCTCGATCATGCCCGGCAGATGGTTGTCGAGATAGCGGCGGTTGTTGAGGCCGGTCAGCGCGTCGGTTACGGCCATTTCGATGGTTTGCTGCACCGAATCCCGCAAGAGCAAGTTGAAGCGCTTGCGGCGCACCTGGGTGCGGGTGCGGGCAAGGATTTCGTTTCGGTCGATGGGCCGGCGCACATAGTCGTTGATGCCCATGTCGAGCGCCTGGATGACCTTCTGCTCCTGTTCGAGCTCGCTGACGATGAGCAAGGGCAGCATGCGGGTCTTTTCCAGCGACTTGATCTGGGCGCAAAGCCTGAGTGCGTCCATGTCGGCCAGCGAAAGCGAAATGATGGCGGCATCGAAATCGCCATCGGCAGCTTTCAGCAGCGCCTCCTTGGGATCGGACACCAGCGTGATACGGTTTTCCGCCGACAGGTATTTGACGATCCGCTCATAGGACGAAGGCTTGTCATCGACGACAAGAATCCTTGGTTTTTCCGCTTCAGCGTCGCGCAGCGACTGCACCATCAGTTCCTGAACGCTGATTTCCTGGCCGGTCGTTGCCCGCAGCCGCAATTCGTCGGTCAGCATCTTGAGCCGTACCAGACTCTTGACCCGGGTGACGAGGGCAAGGTCATTGACCGGCTTGGTGAGAAAGTCGTCGGCGCCAGCGTTGAGCCCCTGCACCCTGTCCTCAATCTGGTCGAGGGCCGTGACCATGACGACGGGAAGGTGCATGGTGCGCGGATCGGCCTTCAGGCGGCGGCAGACCTCGAAGCCGTCCATTTCCGGCATCATCACGTCGAGCAGCACCACATCGCATTCGCCATTGGCGCAGATTTCAAGCGCGTCGCGTCCGTTGGATGCCGTCAGAACCTGGAAATACTCCGCCATCAGCCGGGCTTCCAAAAGCCTGACATTGGCCTCGATATCGTCAACAACCAGAATTCTGCCTGACATGCTGGGGTCTCACTGTCCGATACGCATAACTTTCGGGACTCAGTCCCGGTTCAGATAAGTCTCGATGGTTTCAAGGAACGTGTTCACGGAGATCGGCTTGGAGATATACGCTTCGCAACCGCCCTGGCGTATCCGTTCCTCATCCCCCTTCATGGCGAAAGCCGTCACCGCAATAACCGGAATGGCGTGCAATTCGTTTTCTTCCTTGAGCCATTTGGTGACTTCCAGCCCTGAAACCTCAGGCAACTGGATATCCATCAGGATCAGGTCGGGCCTGTGCGCGCGCGCGAGCTCGAGTGCCTCCATGCCATTGCGGGTTTGTATCGTGTTGTAGCCTTTGGCTTCCAACAGATCGTTGAAGAGCTTCATGTTGAGTTCGTTGTCCTCAACAATCATCACGGTTTTCGTCATGCCAAATCCGCTTGCGGTTCCCCGATCCCCTCGATACCGGCTACGCTGGGGATCCTGTCTTCGATCATTGTGCCATTGATCCATTGGAGGCTAGAGCAATAGTATTGACGAAATGGAAACAAATGCCACTTCAACACAGCAAAACCCGGCCTTTACCGGAGTTGGTAGCGCCACTGTGGAAAGCCCGTATTGATGACTGAGGAAGAAGCCCGCGAAATCGCCGTTTCCGGCCTGTCCTACATTGCTGCCGACAGTGATGAACTCGGCCGTTTTCTGGCCCTGACCGGCGTCGATCCGGCAAATATCCGGGATTCCGCGCAGGAACCGGCCTTTCTTGCCGGGGTTCTCGACTTTTTTCTCGGTTTCGAACCGGTACTGCTGAAGTTTGCCGAGGCAACGGAAATCGCGCCCGAGCGCGTGGCCAAGGCCCGGCATGTGCTGGGAGGCCCGCCGGAAGCATGGTAGCATGTGGCAATGATGATGCGTTGTTGAGGCGGGCCGGATGGCGGCGCAAGAACCCCCCAAATCTGAAGAGTTTCCCATTTCCGCTGCGCGGGACGAATCGCTGCCGGGAAACGGTGGATTCTGCCGCGACTGCCTGACGCCCCTACCCCGGGACACACCCTCGCAAGCAAACCGCTGCGGCCATTGCGGCAGCCCGCGTCTCGTGCGCCACCCGGAACTTCACCGCCTGCACATCGCCCATATCGACTGTGATGCCTTCTACGCCTCGGTGGAAAAGCGCGACAATCCGGAACTGGCGCCCCTGCCCGTCATTGTCGGCGGCGGTACGCGCGGCGTCGTGTCGACCTGCTGCTATGTGGCACG
Source organism: Nitratireductor sp. (assembly GCA_020441735.1). Classification (GTDB taxonomy): domain Bacteria; phylum Pseudomonadota; class Alphaproteobacteria; order Rhizobiales; family Rhizobiaceae; genus Salaquimonas. Next base: position 2,297 of record JAGRLQ010000199.1, on the reverse strand, counting down.
CATTCGCGGCGTGCGTTCAGCGATGCCGATGTTCAAGGCGCTTGCGGCCTGCCCCGATGCGGTGGTCATCAAGCCAGACATGGAAAAATACGTTCGGGTCGGGCGCCAGATACGCGAAATGATGCGCGAACTGACCCCGATGGTGGAGCCGCTGTCGATCGATGAAGCATTTCTGGACCTCTCGGGCACTGAAAAACTGCACAAGGCCATTCCGGCGCTGACACTGGCGCGCTTTGCCAAACGGGTGGAACAAGAACTCAAGCTGACCGTCTCCGTCGGGCTTTCCTACTGCAAGTTTCTCGCCAAGGTAGCCTCCGATTTCGAGAAGCCGAAGGGCTTTTCAATCATTGGGGAAGCAGAAGCCTATGACTTCCTGCGCAGCCAGCCGGTGTCGCTATTCTGGGGCGTGGGAAAGCAAACCCAGAAGATGCTGGCGCGCGACGGCATCACCGACATCGCCACCGTTCAGGACATGGAAGAAAGCGAACTGGTCAAGCGCTACGGCTCGATCGGCCAGCGCATGGCGCGCCTTGCCCATGGCCACGATGCGCGCAGGATTTCAACGGACATGGCAGCCAAGAGCATCAGCACGGAAACCACGTTCAACAGCGACATTTCCGATGCTGCCGAACTGACACGGGTTGCAAGACGGCTTTCGGAGAAGGTCTCGGCGCGGCTCAAGGACAAGCATCTTGCCGGGCAAACGATTGTGCTGAAACTGAAGACGGCGGACTTCAAGACCCGGACGCGAAACCGGTCCCTGCCCGATCCCACACAGCTTGCGGACCGGATATTCCGTGCTGCTTCAAACCTGCTGGAAAAGGAAGCCGATGGCACGCCGTTCCGTCTGCTGGGAGTCGGGGTGACGACGCTGCTGAGCGATGAGACGGCCGATCCCCAGGACCTTGTGGATACCGGCGCGGCGCAGCGGGCAAAGGCTGAACATGCCATGGACGACATCCGCCGCAAATTCGGCAACAAGGCTGTGGAACTGGGCCTGACCTTCCGCGACAAGCGCACACCGCCCAAGACCGGATAGCACCCGATCCGGGCGGGTCAGCGCGGCGGAAGCAATGGCTTAGTTCTCGATACGGCAATCGCTGTCGTCGAGAAATTCCAGCGATATCAGCGAGCCCTCCAGGGAATAGTCCGGATAGCGCATGATGAGCTTGCGCGAGATACCGCCCTCATAGAGCAGGAAGGAAACTTCATAGACCGGTGTCGGCTCGGTCGAATCCGTCCGGCTTTTCTTGAAATAACCGATCGTTACCGGCCATGCCGGATCGTCTGCCAGTTCCTCGATCGCGGTGGCCTTTTCGCCTGGAAGCGGCTCCTCATAGGTCTTTGCCTCGCCGACGATGTTGGTCGTCTTCAGCACCTCATCGGCATCATCGCCGCCGTCGAAGACATCGAGGCTGAAGAAGTGGCGCCCTTCCCTTGCTCCCTCGATCACCTTGACCAGATGTGTGGAGATGAAATTGGCGGCTTCCAGTTCAACCTCGCGCTCCTGTGGCGAGAAAAGACTTACCTCCATCGCGCCACGGCGGTTGACGGCAACGCCCTTCACCGTGCGGTCAAGCCGGTCGTCAACAAAGGATTTCGTCAGGAAGGAATACTCGCTGCCATCGGGCGTTTCGTGGGAAGCAGTCTGCTGGTCTGTGGTGAAGATGTCGCCGTTGGCGTTGATGCGCGAGACAAAGCGGTAATTGACGGAAATTCCGTCGCATTCGTCACCCTTCATCTCGTAGACGATGCGTCCGCTCATCGAGTTGATGCCGGAACGCTCGCTGGCCTTTTCAAGCTTGATCTCGTAGACGGCGCGATGGGGCTTGAGAATTTCAAAACCAACGGCACCTGCCGGAGAAGTACTTGCTGCAGCCGTCAAAACAGCGCCAGCAATGACTGCAGCGGAAGTTGCGTATCCTCGTGGCATACCTGTATTCTTCATCAAATCCCGCTCCGCTCCTCTGCGCATCATTGAGCCTTCAGGATGTGGCAAAATTGGGTTGCGCACAACGGCTTTCTCCGTCAATCCTGAAACATCTCCAGTCCTGGTAAACGCAAGCGCCGCATGTCCGTTCCATTTTCCATGATCAAATTCGTTCCGGAGCATCTGCTGTGATGAAAGCAACCGGCTGGATCGCGGAACGTCCCATTGCCCATCGCGGCCTGCACGACGTTTCGCGCGGCATCTTCGAAAACACGCTGTCGGCGGCGAAGGCTGCGATCGAACACGGCTACGCCATCGAAGTCGACCTGCATCCTTCGAGGGATGGCGTGCCGATGGTGTTTCACGA
>JAGRLQ010000198.1:10011-11837 GCA_020441735.1 Nitratireductor sp. | reverse complement strand
CGAAATCATGGGGCGGCTTTTGGCGCATGCCATGTCCGGGTGCAAGCGCGTTTGCCTGCAATCGTTGAAAAAGACGCCCTTGTTTCACCTCAGCAAAGCGCCTGCCCTTCATCTGTCCGCGTGAAATAGATCAGATCGAGCGGTGGCGGCGCTTCGCCGAGCAGGGAGAGGATGGTGTGCGCCTGGCCGCGATGGTGCGTCTGGTGGTTGAAGAAGTGGCTGACGCAGGGCGCCAGTTTCTGGGTGATGGTGTCCGGCAGGGTGATCATGGTGAAGGTGAACTCGCCCTCGACCGCGGCCTGGTCGAGGGACTCCGCCCAGGCGACGATACGGGCATCTTCCGACTCCCGAGCTTCCCGCAAGCCGTCAAAATCTTCGAACAGGATGGCATCGAGTTGATTGGGATGCTCGCCTTCCCCGGTAAAGCGTTTCATCCACACCCGGTCGCCAACGAGGATGTGGTTGAGCGTGCCGTGCATCGACTTGAAGAAGGCGCCACAATCGCGCCGGTAGGCCTCGTCGTCGAGAGCGCTTGCAGCATCATAGAGCCGTGTGTTGGCCCAACGGTTGTAGGCGGCGAACAGGCGGAAGGTTTGAAGCAGGTTCATCGTGTTCTGTTTTCCCTTGCGGTGTGGCTTTCGCGCACTTGCGGCAGTGGTGGATGTGGGGCAATCGTGCAAATGCACGTAACGGTATTTCCCGCAGGAATCGCACAGGAAGAGCCCCCATATCGATCAAGCTCTACGAACTGGTAGGCAAAGACAAGTCCCGGCCGTTTTCGCCCCATTGCTGGAAGACGCGCATGGCGCTCGCCCACAAGCGGCTCGATTACGAGGCCGTTCCTGTCGGCTTTACCGAAATCGCCGAGATCGAAAACGGCGGCCAGACCATTGTTCCGGTCATCCGCCATGGCGACCGGATCATCGCCGACTCCTTCGAGATCGCGCTTCATCTGCGCGAAGCCTATCCCGATCGCAACGGCCATCTGTTCCAAGGCGAGGGTTCGATTGCGCTGACGCGTTTTGTTGAATCGTGGAGTCAGTCCCAGTTGCATACCTGGATTTTCAGATGGGCGGCCATGGATATCTACAACATGCTGGATGAAGCCGATCAGGCGTATTTTCGCGAGAACCGCGAAAAGCGTGTCGGCATGACGCTGGAGGAATTCGTCTCGGATCGCGAGGAGCGGGCAGGGCAGTTGCAGCAGATATTGGCGCCGATCCGCCTGATGCTGAAAAAACAGCCCTATCTGGGTGGCAAGGATCCGATCTTCGCCGACTACATTCCGTTCGGTGCGCTGCAATGGCTGCGCATCTGTTCCGGCCTTGCCATGTGGGACAAGGATGATCCGGTGCGCGACTGGTTCGAGCGCCTGCTTGATCTCCACGACGGGGCAGGCCGCTCGGTGCCGGAAGCCGAAGGCTGATCCTGCAGACAGTTCGTTTCCGGTGACCGCTATCAACGACGCCTCTTGGCAGCAGGGGATGCTGCCGGTATAGAGGCGCGGAATTTTCATTTCGCTTTCCCGAAAACGCAAGAAAGACAGGGCAGAACCATGGCCATCGAACGTACCTTTTCCATGATCAAACCGGACGCCACCAAGCGCAACCTGACCGGCGCCATCACCAAAATGCTGGAAGAAGCAGGCCTGCGGGTCGTCGCTTCCAAGCGCGTGTGGATGAGCCGCCGCCAGGCTGAAGCCTTCTACGCCGTCCACAAGGAACGCCCGTTCTTTGGCGAACTGACCGAGTTCATGTCCTCCGGCCCGACCATCGTTCAGGTGCTGGAAGGCGAAAACGCCATTGCCAAGAACCGCGAAGTGATGG
>JAGRLQ010000198.1:4691-10004 GCA_020441735.1 Nitratireductor sp. | reverse complement strand
TGGGCGCCACCAACCCGGCCGAAGCCGATGAAGGCACGATCCGCAAGACCTACGCCAATTCGATCGGCGAAAACTCGGTTCATGGCTCCGATGCGCCGGAAACCGCTGCCGAGGAAATCGCCTTCTGGTTTGCCGGCCACGAAATCGTCGGCTGAGTCAGTACCGTATAATATCAGGGCCGGGTTTCACGCGCGCAGCGGGAGCCCGGCCTTTTTGTGCCTGAAGCCCGCCTTTCTGCAACGCTGCCCTGCAGAATTGTCGCACCTCATGACGCGCTGCGTCATTGCAATGCCGCAAATAGCTATTACGTTTACGTCAGCGCAAGTCGGGAATCGGCCCCTCGCTGAAAACCACATGCGCCCAGGAAGCATTGGAGAGATCGTTTCGCAGTGTCAGTTGTGATGCGAAGCGGTCTGGTGGGAGGAACAACCTTCAAGGAAGGAAGTTCCCCATGCAGCAGCAACTGACCCACACTGAGCGCCGGCAGGCAAAGCCGGCTGAGCATGTTCACATCCACCGGCTGACCGTTGGCGACCTGGAGCAGGTGCGCAACCATTTCCTTCGGCTGAGTTCCACTTCGCGGCGTCTGCGTTTCGGCCGGCCTGTTTCCAATGAATTCCTCGAACGTTATGCCGAAGCCCTGTTCGATGCGGTCTCCATCGTCTATGGCGCCGAGATTGATGGCGTCATTCGCGGCGTTACCGAAATGCGCGGCGACACCACATCGTGGAGCCGGTTTGCCGAGGCGGCGATTTCCGTTGAGGACGAATTTCAGGACCGGGGTATCGGCGGAGCGCTCCTGAAGCGCCTCGTCCAGGCAGCCCAGAACCGTGGCGTCGCGCAGCTCTACATGATCTGCCTGCGTGAGAACCACAAGATGAAACATCTGGCCCAGAAGAACGAGGCGATCCTCGACTACTGCGTCGACGAGGTGGAAGGCCGCATCACCGATCTGCATCCTTCCTTTGCCTCGCTGTTTTCGGAGTGGTTCGACGAGGCAAGCGACTATGTCACTTCGCTGATGACGCCGGCGCGCAAATAGGGGGCTGCAAGTAGCGCGTGCAAGCAGGCTTGCAATTTTCAACCCGCAATCGGACAAGACGGCTTCAATTTATGTTGGAGCCGTCTTTTCATGTTCACCCGGGAAAAACTTCAATACCGCGCCGTGCCGCTTGAGGCGGGGCCGTCGCTCAGCGACGCAGAGTCCGCCGCTGCGGCCCGCGCCTTTTTCGAGCGCATGAAGACCCGCCATACCGTGCGCGATTTCTCGGCCCGCCCGGTGGATGAAGCGGTCATTGCAGATTGCATCGCCACGGCGGGCCGCGCGCCTTCCGGTGCCAACCACCAGCCCTGGCATTTCGTTGCCGTGCGCGATCCTGCCACCAAGGCGCAAATCCGCGCGGCAGCCGAAAAGGAGGAGGAAGCCTTCTATGATGGCGGCGCCAGTGATGAATGGATCAAGGCGTTGGAGCCGCTGGGAACCGGCGTCTCCAAGCCGCATCTCGAAATCGCTCCCTGGCTGATCATCGTCTTTGCCCAGCGCTGGGGCGAGTTCGATGACGGCACTCGCTACAAGAACTATTATGTGCCGGAAAGTGTCGGCATAGCCTGCGGCTTTCTGATCGCTGCCCTTCACCATGCAGGCCTTTCCTGCCTGACCCACACGCCCAACCCGATGGCCTTCCTGAACGAGTTACTCGGCCGGCCGAAGTCGGAAAAACCGATGATGATCCTTGCAGCGGGCCATCCGGCTGAGGGGGCGACCATTCCCGAGGTTGCAACCATCAAGAAGCCGCTCGCGGAAATCATGACCGTGGTTTGATTGGCGAATTGTCCCCGATCCAGCCGCATCCCCTTGATCTTGCCGCATCAATGACCAAGGGTAAGACATGACCACAAGCCAGATATTGCTGTTCGGCCTTTTCGCCCTCGTCTTCGTCTTCCTGATCTGGGGGCGCTGGCGTTACGATCTTGTTGCTTTCTCCGCGCTCGTCATCGCGCTGTTGCTCGGCCTCGTGCCGACGGAGGATGCCTTTTCGGGCTTTGGGCACCCGGCAACTGTCATCGTCGCCCTGGTGCTGGTGGTTTCGCGCGGGCTGCAGAACTCCGGTGCCGTCGACATGATTACCCGCCGCCTTTCCAATCCCGAGCGTTCGGTCGGCAGCCACATCTCCATCATGAGCGCAATTGGCGCGGCACTCTCGGCCTTCATGAACAATGTCGCCGCCATGGCGCTGCTGATGCCCGTCGACATCGAGGCAGCCCGCAAGGCGGGCAGGGCAGTGCGCGCAACGCTGATGCCACTTTCCTTTGCCACCATTCTCGGCGGCATGGTGACGCTGATCGGCACGCCGCCCAACATCATCGTCGCGTCCTTTCGCGAAAAGGCGCTGGGCGAACCTTTCTCCATGTTCGATTTTTCCCCTGTCGGCCTTGCCGTATCGCTTGCCGGCATTCTGTTCGTTGCCCTGATCGGCTGGCGCCTCATCCCCGATGGGGACGAAAAGCCGGCTGCCAGCGATGGCGGCGAAAGTGACGGCTTCGTTGCCGAACTGGTTATCCCGAAGAAATCTTCCGCCGTGGGCCGCAAGGTGCGCGAGCTGTATGAAACCGCCGACGGCGATGACGTGACGATCCTCGGCGTCGTGCGCAACGGCAAGCGGCTGCCGGGCTTTGCCGCCGGCGTGGAACTGAAAACCGGCGACCATCTGCTGGTCGAGGCCGCAGCCTCCGATCTCGACAAGTTCCGCGGTCAGCTTTCGCTGGAATACTTCGGTGAGCGCAATGCGTCCGATGCAGTCGAGGGTGATCTCGACATTATCGAAGCCGTTGTGCCGCGTGACAGCCGGTTTGACGGACGTTCGGCAATCTCCCTGCGCCTGCGCGCGCGCCGTGGTGTTGCGCTCCTCGGCATATCGCGTCAGGGCAGGCGGGTGCGGGACCGCGTCCGCCATGCAACCGTGCGAGCCGGTGACATCGTGTTGCTGATCGGCCCGCCTGCAGAACTCGCCGAAGCCGTGGAATGGCTCGGCGTGCTGCCGCTTGCCTGCCGCAGCATGGAAATCACCCAACCGGCCAAGGCCGGGCTTGCTGTCGGCATTTTCGGCGCCGCAATCGCTGCCTCGGCGTTTGGCTTTGTCTATCTGGCAACGGCGCTTGCCGCCGTGGTGGCGCTCTATGTCATCCTCGACATCGTTCCGGTCCGCAGCATCTACAGCCATATCGAATGGCCGGTGATCGTGCTGCTCGGCTCGATGATCCCGCTTGGTTCGGCGCTCGAAAACGCCGGCGGCACGGCGCTGATCGCCGGCGGGCTCGTCGGCTACACCGAAGGCATGCCCGTCTGGGTGGTGCTCACCGTGCTGATGGTGGTGATCATGACCCTGTCGGATGTGTTGAACAACACGGCGACGGCGGTCATCGGCGCACCAATTGCCATCGATGTGGCCAACAAGCTCGGCACCAACCCGGATGGCTTTCTGATGGCCGTGGCAGTCGCTGCTTCCTGCGCCTTTCTGACGCCCATCGGCCACAAGAACAACACGCTCATTCTGGGACCGGGCGGCTACAAGTTCGGCGATTACTGGCGCATGGGCCTGCCGCTCGAACTCCTTGTCATCGCGGTGTCCGTGCCGGTGATCCTGCTGGTGTTTCCGGCCTAGTCCCTGAGCGCGATGGCCCCGGCAGCACCCGCCATGGCGGTGGCTGAAAGCCGGTTGCCGAGTTTGACACCGGTCCTGCTTCGGAAAAACCCGCGCGCGCTGGCGGCAAGTGCAACCCAGGCAAGATCAAGCCCGGCCAGCACGACGAAAAGCACGGCAACAAGCTGGACCCAGGCAGCAAACCCGATGGTGGTCACATCAACGATGCCGGGCAGTAGCGCCAGATAGAATACCATGATCTTGGGATTGCCGATGGTGATCGCCAGCCCGGAGAAGAACATGCTCCAGCCGGAGCCCGCTTTCGGCAGCGCGTCGCCTTCCTTCATCCGGCTGTCCGCCGTCCACATCTGCCAGGCGAGATAGAGCAGATAGGCGATGCCGCAATATTTGATGATGACGAAGACCTCGTGAAAAGCTTCTGCAATCGCCGAAATGCCGAGGATCGCTGCCGTGAGCCAGGCAGCTTCGCCGATCCACATGGCAGCCAGGAACGGCAGAACGCTCGCAGCCCCACCCTGCAGCACGCGCGAGACAAGCGCGGCAATGGAAGGTCCGGGCGAACCGGCAACAACCGCAAGCGCGGCAGCAAAGATCAGCAGGCTTTCGATGGTCATGTGTCCCTCCCGCTTTTGCCGTCAGCGCTGTTTCCAGCGTTCGGCTGCATCGTCATCGGCTTCCTTTGCATCGACCCATTGGCCCTCTTCGCCGCTGGCAAGGTGTTCCTTCTTCCAGAACGGCGCACGGGTCTTGAGGAAATCCATCAGGAAATTCGCAGCCTCGAAGGCGGCTTGCCGGTGGGCAGAGCTCGCCACCACCAGCACGATGTTTTCCCCCGGTGCGATCCTGCCATGACGATGAATGGCAGCAAGCCCGGTCAAAGGCCAGCGTTGAACCGCCTCTTCCGCGATGCGGCGGATTTCGGCTTCCGCCATGCCGGGATAATGTTCGAGTTCGAGTGCTGAAAGCGTACCGCCTTCATCACGGCAAAGTCCGGTAAAGGTCACCACCGCGCCGGTATCGCTGCGGCCATCCGTGAGCTTTGCGATTTCGGCTGCCACGTCGAAATCCGCGCTCTGGATGCGAATATCGGGCGTGATCCTGCTCATGGCGCCGCTCAGCCGCCCGTCATCGGCGGAAAGAACGCGGCTTCCGTGACACCTTCAAGCGATGCAGCAAGATCGTCTACATGCTCCTGATTGAGCGCCACGCGCACGACCTTTTCATGGGCAAAGACGGCTTCGAATTCCTCGCCGCGCGATTTCTGCCAGGCAAGAAGATCGCCCAGCGTTTTCACGGTTTCCGGCAGTTCCGCCTCTTCCTCGGCGATGTCGAGGCGTTCGCGGATCCAGGAGAAGTAGATCAGCTTCATCGCCTCAATCCATCACATGCTTGATGCCGGCTCGGAAATAATCATAGCCGGTATAAAGCGTGATCAGCGCGGCAACCCACAGCAACACGATGCCGGTTTGCGTGGTGTAGGGCAGTACCTTGTCGCCGGCAGGGCCTGCCAGCAGAAAGCCGATCGCCAGCATCTGCACGGTCGTCTTCCACTTGGCGAGTTGGGTGACCGGCACGCTGACCTTCAGTTCGGCGAGATATTCGCGCAAGCCCGAAACGAGGATTTCCCGGCACAGGATGATGATCGCCGCCC
>JAGRLQ010000198.1:0-4585 GCA_020441735.1 Nitratireductor sp. | reverse complement strand
CTGCTGCCAGGCGCGCGCCAGATAACCGTCGAAGAAATCGGTGATCGAGGCGACGACGAAGATGCCGAGCGCCGACCAGCGCGCCAGATCGCTCGACTGCAATTTGCCTTCCAGAAAAAAGCACAGCGCAACCAGCGGCACGGCGACGATCCGCCCATAGGTCAGTACATTGGGCAGGGCCAGCCAGTGGGCATCGGACTTTTTCGGCTTTTGCGCCATTTTCACCCCGGAAACTGTCATCTCTACCGCATGTAATGCCGCATTTTCCCGATTGAAAGGCCTTATGGGCCTAACCCAAGGCATTGCAGGCAATTGGTCGCACTTCAACCGTTTTCATGAAAATGATCGTAGATTGTTTGCGCTGTTTCCCGCGAAATGCCTTCAACGGCCATCAGATCGGCAAGGGCTGCCTGTCCGACGGCCTTGGCGGTGCCGAAATGATGCAGCAGCGCCCGTTTGCGCGTAGGCCCCACGCCGGCTATTTCATCAAGGGGGTTCCGCACCATTTCCTTCTTGCGCCGCGCCCGGTGTGAGCCGATGGCAAAGCGGTGCGCCTCGTCGCGCAGCCGCTGAACGAAATAGAGCACGGGATCGCGCTCTGCCAGCATGAAGGATTGTTTGCCGGTCATGAAGAACTTTTCCCGCCCGGCATCGCGGTCCGGCCCCTTGGCGATGCCTGCCACCGCCACCTGATCCTCGATACCCAGTTCGCGCATCACTTCCATGACGGCGTTGAGCTGGCCGAGCCCGCCATCGATCAACAGCAGGTCCGGCCATTGCGGCATGGCACCGTCTTCAGCTTCACCGCCTTCCGCTCCTTCGGCCTCCATGCTGCCGGGAATGCCTTCCTCGCGGATCAGCCGTGAAAACCGCCGCGTCAGCACTTCGCGCATCATGCCGTAATCATCGCCTGGCGTCAGTTCGGCATTCTTGATGTTGAACTTGCGGTACTGGTTCTTGGCAAATCCCTCAGGTCCGGCAACGATCATCGCACCCACCGCATTGGTGCCCATGATGTGGGAGTTGTCGTAGACCTCGATGCGTTTCGGCGTTTCCTCCAGCCCGAAGGCTTTCGCCACGCCTTCCAGCAGTTTCGCCTGGGTCGAGCTTTCGGCGAGCCTTCTTGCTAGCGCCTCGCGGGCATTGAGCAGGGCATGGTCGACCAGATCGCGCTTTTCGCCGCGTTGCGGCGTCATGACAGCGACCTTGTGGCCGGTCTTCAGTGTCAGCGCTTCAGCCAGCAGATCCATGTCTTCTGCCTTGTGGGACAGCAGGATCTGTCTTGGCACCGGCTTGTCATCGTAGAACTGCGCCAGGAATTGCGACAGGATTTCCTCTGCTTCCACCGCCTTGTCGGCGCGCGGAAAATAGGCCCGGTTGCCCCAGTTCTGCCCGGTGCGGAAGAAGAAGACCTGCACGCATGTCATGCCGTCCTGTTCGGCCAGCGCAAAGACATCGGCCTCCTCGACGCCGCGCGGATTGATCCCCTGATGGCCCTGTACCATGGAAAGCGCGGCGAGCCGGTCGCGATAAACGGCAGCCCGCTCGAAATCGAGCGCTTCGGCAGCTTCCTCCATCTGGCCGGAAAGGGTTTCCTTGATCGCCGAACTGCGGCCCGACAGGAACTGCTTGGCCTCGGCGACCAGCTTCGCATAGTCGCCAAGCGATATCTCGCCGGTACACGGCGCCGAGCAGCGCTTGATCTGGTAGAGCAGGCATGGGCGGGTGCGGGTTTCATAGACGCCGTCGGAACAGGTGCGGATCAGGAATGCCCGCTGCATGGCGTTGATCGAGCGAGTCACTGCACCGGCAGAGGCAAACGGCCCGAAATAGTCACGTTTCTTGATCCGCGCGCCGCGATGCTTGAAGACCCCTGGTGCCTCGTGATCGTCGGTAATCACGATATAGGGAAAGCTCTTGTCGTCGCGCAGCAGCACGTTGAAGCGTGGCCGTAGCCGCTTGATGAGGTTGGCTTCCAGCAGCAGTGCTTCGGTTTCCGTACGGGTGCGCACGAATTCCATGTTCGCGGTTTCCGCAATCATCCGGGCGATGCGGTTGGTGTGCCCGCCCATCTTGGCATAGGAAGCAACCCGCTTCTTCAGGCTCTTTGCCTTGCCGACATAGAGCACGTCGCCTCTGGCGTTGAACATGCGGTAGACACCGGGCGAGTTCGGCAGCCGTTTGACGAACTGCGAGATCACCTCCGCCCCCTTGAGCTGTGTTCCGTCAGGGGAGGGCGGCAGCGCTTCTTCCCAGGCGATGTCGCCACCCGTGGTGGCCGCAAGATCGGGCTTGGCGATGTCCGGTTTGGAGGGGCCTTCATTCATGGCCGAGACCGCTCCCAGCCATCGGGATTGATGCCCGCCTGATAGCCCAGTTCAAACAGCGGCTTCATGTATTCGGGATCGAAGAAGCCCTTGGATTTGCGGTCGAAGGTGTTGGGAATGGAGGTGCGGTGGAAGGCAATGCCGTCGCGCTCGGCAATGTCGTAGATGCGGCCGACATCCGAGCGTCCCTGATTGCGGATCAGCGTGTTGAGAGAGCGCTCGACGATTTTGACGGTGCCTGCTTCCAGCGGCTTGTAGGAAGCATCGAGTTTGGTGTTGCGCACCACGAAAACGCGTTTCTTCAGACTGAATCCCAGTGCCTTCTCGAGGTTGCGGATGGTGATATTGGGTGGATAGAGGAATACCTGTTCGGTCACGCCGCCATCGACATGCAATTCCTCGAAATGCTGGCCATTGTAATCGACGGGGATTGCCACCGGCGGAAAGGCACCGGGAATGGAGGCGGAGGCCTGAATGATCTTGCGGAACAATTCCACCTTGCCAGGATAGGTGCTGGCTGAAAGCCCGCTCAGATTCCAGATCACCCCGCGCTCTGCCTCCAGATTGGTAGTGCCGACCAGCAGCATTCGCCCCGCCCGGCTTTCTGCGGCAATGGCGTTGAGCAGTTGCGGCGTGACGTGCTTCTTCAGCAGGTTCTCAAATCCGCTGACATTCATCAGGCCGCCTCCACTGGCTAGATTGACCCGGCCGATGTCGCGCGTGCGCGTGGTGGTGTAGATTTCCTTCAGCACCGGGTCATAGCGGCTGCCGAGAAAGGCAAAGGGTGCAATGATGGCGCCGGTCGAAACACCGGTGACGATCTCGAATTCCGGCCGCTGGCCGGAGGCCGTCCAGCCATTCAGCAGCCCGGCGCCATAGGCCCCGCTTTGCCCGCCACCCGAAAGCGTCAGGATATCGAACTGGCGGCCGTTTGCATCGAGATGCGCACGCAGCGCTTCGGCATAGGTCTGTGTCAGCGCCTCGCCATTGCCGCTGAACTCGTCCGCCCAATTGCGGAGATTGCCCACGCCCTCCACCGTTACCGAGCCGAGCAGGGCCTCGGGTACGGACTCGTGCTTTACCGCGTTGCAGGCCGTAACCAGCACCAGCAGCAAAACGGCAGGAAATGCGGCAATGCGTTTCATCATGACGGTTTCGAATACTGCGTCTGGCTGCCCGAATGCAACCACCGCGACATCGTCCGGGGCGAAACCTGCCAGTCAACTGACAGGGGGTTGCTGTTTACAACCTGCCTATTCGGGCGCGTTGGTGACATCCGGCGTTTCCCAGGCAAGATGCTGGCCGCCGTCGAGTGCGATCATCTGCCCGGTGACGGATTTCGCCCGCCAAAGCCAGAGGATGGTATCGCCGAACTCTTCCAGCGCCGTTGCCCGCTGCAGGATCAGGCCGTCCACCTGTTTTGCGAAATCGGCCTGAGACTGGCGTTCATTGGGCAATGTCGGTCCCGGCCCGATTGCATTGACGCGGATATTTGGCGCCAGCGCCTGGGCTAGCGTGCGCGTCGCCATCCAAAGCCCCGATTTGGAAAGGGTGTAGGAGTGGAAGTTCGGCGTCGGCCGCCATACCCGCTGATCGATGATGTTGACGATCAGCGCTTCCTCCAGCCCTTGCGCGGCAATTGCGCCCGCAAGCTCGGAAGGTGCCTTCACATGCAGGTCGAAATGTGTCTTCCACACCGCATCATCGGGCTGGGATACGCTGTCGGGCTCGAAGGCCGAGGCATTGTTGATCAGGAGATCGATCGGGCCCAATTGCTCTGCTGCCTCCGAGAACATGCGGGCGGCTTCTCCGGGTTCGCCGAAATCGGCAGCAAGCGCCATTGCCTCAACCCGGCTCCGGGCCAGTTCGGCCACCAGCGCGTCGGCGTCTTCCTGCGACTGATGATGGTGAATGGCGATGTTGCAGCCTGCCGCTGCCAGTGAGCGGGCAATTGCCGCGCCGATCCGCCTGGCGCCGCCGGTTATCAGGACATTGTTTGGCCGGGTTGTCCGGGACACGTTCTGCTCACTGGGCTTGCGGCGGGTATTCGGCTCAAACGATAAACGCCGAGACGATGTAAAGCACATAGATGCCGACCATCGCCGTGCCGACCCGCTTTCCGATCTTGATTTTCCAATGGGCAAGCACGGCCAGCAAAAGGGCGCAGGCCAGCATCACCCACATGTCTTCATAGACGATCCTGCCTGAAGCCACCATGGGGGCAATGATCGGTGTAATGCCCATGATCGAGCCGATGT
>JAGRLQ010000197.1:4421-4675 GCA_020441735.1 Nitratireductor sp. | reverse complement strand
TCCAGAAACCAGGCAAGCATTTCGGAGAGCCTGAAAAATCTCTCCATGCAGCTCGGCTGCCGTCTGGCCGACGGCATTTCCGAGCGTGTCATTTTCCGTGAGCTGTTTCCGCTCGGCCTGACGGCGCTCGATGAGCTCAACGAGGAGACGCTGGGAAGCCAGCCGAGCATTTCCCATCTTGCCGGCCGTCAGGAAGTGCGCGCACTGGTCTCGACGCTGCGCCTGCCGATTGACGAGGCCAGCCGCCACCGTGC
>JAGRLQ010000197.1:0-4294 GCA_020441735.1 Nitratireductor sp. | reverse complement strand
AGGTCACCGGGAGGTCAAATGGGCCTTGCCCGCATGTCAGGCCTCTTGCCTGAACCCGGCAATAACCCCAAATATGGTTCATGGCACAAGACAAGGACAGCCGTGCGGACGTCCCGCAGCGATCGGCCGCCGAAGGCGGGCCGCACCGCACCGCCAGTGTCGCGCGCAAGTCCGGCGGCGGCCTTGCCACGCCTTCGAGCGCCAGTGAAATCGCGGCGTTCCTGAAATCGGCCAAAACCACCAATACCGCTGCGGCAGGCCGTCTGGTCTTCGCCATGGATGCCACCATGAGCCGGCAGCCGAGCTGGGACCGGGCGATGACGCTGCAGGCCTCGATGTTCGATGCGGTCGACGAGGCCGGCAAGGGCGGTGGCGATGGCGCCGGACTGAGCGTGCAACTGGTCTATTTCAGGGGTTTCGGCGAGTGCCGCGCCTCGCGCTTCGTTGTCAATGCCAGGGCACTGCGCGACCTGATGACCGGCATTGAGTGCCGTGGCGGGCAGACCCAGATCGGCAAGGTGCTGTCCCATGTGAACAAGGAAAACGCCGGCGCGAAGGTCGATGCACTGGTCTTCATCGGCGATGCGATGGAGGAGGACATCGACCGGCTGTGCGACAAGGCCGGCCGGCTGGGCCTTAAGGGCACGCGCTGTTTCTTCTTTCAGGAGGGCAGCGATGCGGTTACCGAACGCGCCTTCCGCGAAATGGCGCGGCTGACCCGCGGTGCCTATTTCCGTCTCGGGCCCAATTCCTCGCGCGAGCTTGCCGAGCTTCTGGCCGCCGTCGCCAGCTATGCGCGTGGCGGTCTCAAGGCGCTGCAATCGAGCCGGCGCAAGGCAGACCGGCTGCTGCTCGAGCGGCTGGAAACCCGCCGATGACGGCAATCTTCTACTTTTTGCTGTTCATAGCAGTGGCAGGCGGCATCGCCTGGCTGTTTGTCTCGACGCCGGCCGAGCGTCTTGCCCGCGGCGCCAGGGTAGCCGGGCCGCTGGCGCTGGTGGCGCTTGGCGGCCTGCTGACCCTGATCGGCCGTGGCGGTTTCGGTGTTCCGGTGGCAGCGCTCGGTCTGGCACTGTGGCAGCGCATGCGGGCAATGAAACCCATCAGCACCGGCGGGCGCAAGTCGACGGTACGCTCCGCCGCGCTCGAAATGGAACTCGATCTCGATACCGGCGAGATGGAGGGCAGGGTGCTGGCCGGAAAATACGAGGGCAGGCCGCTTTCGGCACTCCCGGACGATGATCTGCTGGAACTCTATGCGCAGGTCGGCGGCGATGCCGACAGCGCCTCCCTACTGGAAGCTTATCTTGACCGCAGAATGCCCCTCTGGCGCGAACACGCTGATGCGCACGGGACGGAAGGGAAGCGAAGCGCGTCGGGTTCTGGCACCATGACAAAGCAGGAGGCCTATCAGGTTCTTGGTCTTGAACCCGGTGCTTCTCCGGCGGAAATCCGCAAGGCCTGGCGCAAGCTTATGAAGAGTGTGCATCCCGATTCCGGCGGGACGGAGTTTCTTGCCGCCAAAATCAACGCGGCCAAGGACGTGCTTCTCGACTGACATGTCTTTCCCCTACTCAACGCTACTCACACAACTCCGCCAGCCATAATTCCCCGCTGGCCACACATTTGCCTTGTTTGCCGTCAGTTTTGCAGCGCCAGGCAATCGAATTTCGCTTTTTTCAGCCGGGCGCATGCGCCCCAAGCTGCATCCTTTGAGGCAAAGCCTGCAAATCGCGCCCGGTAGAGCGTCGCACCGCCGCTTTCCACCGTCTCGGTATAGTTGGCGACGGTATCGAACAGGCCGGGCAGTGCACTGCGTGCCTTTTCAAGCCGGGCGAGCGCACTGTTCTTGCTCGGCATGGCGCCGATCTGCACATGCCAGCCGGAAAGGCTTTCACGGATCGCAATCGGTTCGGAAGTTGTTTCAATGGGGGCTGCCGGCTTGACGCTCGCCGTCACAACCGGATCGGGCTTGCGATCAATCGTGGTGACCGGCGTGACCACGGGTGCCGGGGTCGGCGCGGCATAGGCCGTGACCATGGTTGCAGGCTCGGCTTCGCGCGGGCTTGGCTTGGGCAGTGGCGCGCGTTTGACGAGATTGAGCAGTGAGGCAAAGACATTGCCGGAGCCGCCAGTTGCGCCCTGACCGGCTTTTGCAACCACGATCCGGTCGCGGCCGCGCGAGGCCTTCGGCAGATGTTCACGGATCAGCTTCGCCATCTGGGCATTGCGGCTTTTGCCGGTCCGCCCACCCATGACGACGGCGACGATCGACCGGCCATTGTCTTCAACAGAAGAAACGAGGTTGAAGCCGGAAGCACGCGTATAGCCGGTCTTGATGCCGTCATAACCTCGTATCTGACCAAGCAGCCGGTTGTGGTTGGAATACTGGTGCTTGCCGAACTTGAACGAGCGGGTGGAGAAGTACTTGTAGTACTGTGGATAGTGCTCGCGCAGCGCAATGCCGAGCAGGGCCATGTCTTTGGCTGTTGTGTATTGCCGGGAATCCGGCAGACCGGAGGCGTTCTTGAAGACGGTGTTCTTCATGCCGAGCGAACGCGCTTTCGCCGTCATCATCTCGCCGAACCTGCTTTCGGACCCGCCCAGATGTTCGCCTACGGCAGCCGCCGCATCGTTGGCCGATTTGATGGCAAGCGCGTAGATCGCCTGCTGCACGGAAATCGAACTGCCGGCCTTCACGCCCAGCTTGGAGGGTTGCATGGAGGCGGCGTGGCTTGAAAACCGGATGCGCGTCTTCATTGTGGCTTGCCCGTTGTCGAGCGCCTCGAACAACAGATAAAGCGTCATCATCTTGGTCAGCGATGCCGGATACCGTTTGGCGTTCGGCTGATGCGAGTAGAGAACCTTGCCGGTTTTGGCGTCCATCACGATGCCGGCATAATCCTGCTTTGCCTGGGCAGGCGCTGCAACAATCGCCATGGCGGCGAAAATCATGATGAAGGTTGAAAATACTGGCGCAAGAATGCGCTTGGTGGTCGCAAATACGGTACGCAAAACTATCCCCGTCCTGACAGGTTACTGCCTGTCCCCTTGTCTGCCCTTGAACATCTCCGACTGTCCCTGTCGTGAAAATGGCGTGGCAATGTGCCAAAGCCATGACTCTGATTGGGCATTGGGCGCAGATTAGCGGTCCATGGTTACCAAGGAGTTTATACGCCGGGCCCGGTGTAAATTTTTTAACCAGACCTGATGAAACCGGTCGCCCGGCAACCTATTTTACACACTGTAATCTCACGCCGGATGACCGCGCATTCTGCCTTGCCCCGCGCATTGACGGTTGGAAAATGCGGTCATAATCTTTTGAATCAGTCACGGTCTGATCCGCCAGGCATTGCCTGCGGTTACGGGCGTCACAATGGGTGCACCATAATCGGCGCACAATAATGGGTAAGGTGAAGGAAGAGATGGAAAGAGCGGTCAACGCAACACCTGACCATGGTGCGATGATTGCATCCGGCAGCAGCCGGAGCCCGTTTCCCGGTTTGCCGGTCATGCAGGCTGGAAAACGCGACAAGGACGCAGACGAAGGAACGGGAACGGGGCTTGCCACCAAAACCGCGCCCAAGGTCAAGAAGCCCGACCTTTACCGCGTGCTGCTGTTGAACGACGATTTCACCCCGATGGAATTCGTCGTGCATGTTCTCGAGCGCTTTTTTCGCAAAAGCCCCGAGCAAGCCACGCAGATCATGCTGCATGTGCACAATAACGGGGTCGGTGAGTGTGGCGTCTACACCTATGAGGTCGCCGAAACCAAGGTAACGCAGGTGATGGACTTCGCCCGCCAGAACCAGCATCCGCTGCAATGCGTGATGGAGAAGAAATAGGGTGGAATGGAATTGGGGGACTGGTGATGGGCCTGAGGATGCCCATATAAACAGAACGTAAAGAGGAAGAACGGAGCAGCCATTGCCTTCTTTTACCGAAAGCCTTGAAAAAGTCCTTCACACGGCGCTGACGCTGGCAAACGAGCGCAGCCAGGAATATGCGACGCTCGAACACCTTCTGCTGGCGCTGACCGAGGACAAGGACGCGGTCGCCGTGATGCGCGCCTGCAATGTCGATCTCGACAGCCTGCGCAACACGCTGATCGACTACATCGACAATGAACTCGCCAATCTGGTGACCGATTTCGATGACGATGCCAAGCCGACCGCCGGTTTCCACCGGGTGATCCAGCGCGCGGTGATCCATGTCCAGTCATCGGGCCGCGAAGAGGTCAGCGGCGCCAACGTGCTGGTTGCCATTTTCGCCGAGCGCGAGAGCCATGCCGCCT
>JAGRLQ010000196.1 GCA_020441735.1 Nitratireductor sp. | reverse complement strand
GATTTCTCGATATCCTCGGGAGAGTGAACCAGCGGGCCGCGGTGCATTTTGAGAATGGATTCGCTCATATTCTTCCTGTCGTCCTTGCCTGATTGCCGTGTGCTGACGGCTTGAGTTCATTTGATGTCGTTGAGGGGCTTTGGCCGTCGGTTTTTCAAGTCCATAAGGCTGCTGGCGAAATGCAAACCGGTTGGGAATCCGCTTGATTGACCCTCCGGCAGAGTTCGCATAGCTTCGCCGCGAATTCAAACCGGGCCGGTTCACGTCGCAGTGATGCCGAAAGGCGAACCAGAGACGAATCCGCTGGCCGATTCTGCGGGAATCTACCGAATCAGGAGTTAAGAAATGCCCCAATCCGCCACCGCGGCCGATCATTCCGCCCTCGAGAGCATCATTGAAAAAGCCTTCGAGGAGCGCGATTCCATCACCATCAACACGACGGGTGAGGTACGCGACGCGGTCGAGGAATCGCTCAACCTGCTCGACAGCGGCAAGGCACGTGTCGCCTCACGCGGCGCGGATGGCAGCTGGACTGTGCACCAGTGGCTGAAAAAGGCGGTGCTTCTGTCCTTCCGGCTCAACGACATGGAAGTGATCTCCGGCGGCAACGGCAATGCCACCTGGTGGGACAAGGTGCCATCGAAATTCGAGGGCTGGGGCGAAAACCAGTTCCGCGCTGCCGGCTTCCGCGCCGTGCCGGGTTCGATCGTTCGCCATTCCGCTTTCATCGCCAAGGGCGTCGTCCTGATGCCCTCTTTCGTCAACCTCGGCGCCTATGTGGACGAGGGCTCGATGGTCGATGGCTGGGCGACGGTCGGCTCCTGCGCCCAGATCGGCAAGAACGTCCATCTTTCCGGCGGCGTTGGCATTGGCGGCGTATTGGAGCCGATGCAGGCAGGCCCAACCATCATCGAGGACAACTGCTTTATCGGTGCCCGGTCAGAAGTGGTCGAAGGCTGCATCGTGCGCGAGGGGTCGGTGCTCGGCATGGGCGTCTATATCGGCAAGTCGACGAAGATCGTGAACCGGGCAACCGGCGAAATCCTCTATGGCGAAGTGCCGCCCTACTCCGTGGTGGTCGCCGGCGCCATGCCCGGCAAGGCATTGCCCAATGGCGATCCCGGCCCGTCGCTTTATTGTGCTGTGATCGTGAAAACCGTCGATGAGCAGACACGCTCGAAAACCGGCATCAACGAATTGCTGCGCGATTAGGGCTCGCAGCGCCGGCGGCAAGGATGGTAGGCTGAACCATGCCATACCGCACGCTTGACCCCGACAAGATCATCACCACCAGCGAGCGGCTCGCCGCACGCATTGGTGAGCGCTTCCAAGGATCGGGCCTTTCCAATGTTGCCGGTGAGCTTGCGTCGCTGGCGCTCGACACCAAGGAAAAGGCTGCGCTCCTTGAGCAGCCGATCTGGTGGCTCAGAGCACTGATCGCCATCGTCACCGTCTGCGGCGCGATGGTGTTCATCTTCATTGGCACCTTCCTGTCCTTTGATCGGATCGGGCCGGACGGGTTCGATTTCGTTCAGGGGATTGAAGCGGGCATCAACACGCTGGTGCTGGCGGGCCTCGGCTATGTGACGCTTTTCAAGGCAGAAGAGCGAATCAAGCGCCGGAAGGTGCTCGACGGACTGCACAGCCTGCGTTCGCTGATCCATGTCATCGACATGCACCAATTGACCAAGGATCCTGTCGTCTTCAACCAGGATTTCACGCCCACCGCCTCCTCGCCAACGCGCAAGCTGACGAGGAACGGCCTGTCTCGATATCTCGACTATTGCTCGGAAATGCTGGCCGTTACCGGCAAATTGGCGGCGCTTTATGCGCAGGCCGTGCCCGATACGGAGGTGGCGGAAGCCGTGAACGACGTGGAAATGCTAGGCTCCAACCTGTCGCGCAAGATCTGGCAGAAGATCATGCTGATCGGACCGGAGGCAAAGCCTGTGCGCAAGCCCAGAGCCTAGAACGCATCCTGATCATATTCCGAAATGCAAAAACCCCGGACGCTGAAAAGCATCCGGGGGCTCGTTGGCGTTCCTCTCGCATAGGAGAGAGAGAAAGCTGCGAGAGGCAATCCCTTTCACATCAGGCGCTTGGACGGTGGAGCGTTCTGCGATCCGGTGTCCCTGGCCCGGTTTGGTGTTGCGAACCCGAACTTTCCTGTCCGGTTTGGGGCGTTGTCCGGCCAGTACGGTCCGGGTCCGCAATCGGGGTGCCTGCCTGCCGCAATCCTTCCGGTGCTGCGGCAGGGCAGCTATTCTTACTGGCAGATGGTCTGGTAACCGACGATCTGGCCGTAGGCGTTACGGACCGGATACTGGCCGCACATCGGCTGCTGCTGTACGACCACCGTCTGCGGGCGGGGCTGCAGGATGGCGCTGGTGATGCCGAGGCCGACACCGAAGCCAATGCCCTGTACCAGGGGTTTTTTCCACCAGTTCGGACCGGCATGGGCAGGTGCTGCTGCTGCAATGGCCAGGGTGGAAGCGGCTGCGATTGCGAGGACGGATTTCTTGAAAGTGTTCATGACTCTCTCCTGTTGTTTAGGTTCTGGTTTATCTGGGCGGTGTGTCCGCTTTCGATGATTGCAATCTAGCGCCGGCACCATCCTGGCGATGTGCATTCCGTCACAAGGATAATTTTTCCTATATATTTCAATGATTTGAAGTTCTATTTGGTGTTTTCAGCACGGTTTTCAGCCCGCCATGACACTGTTATGCTGCGGATAACCGGGACTGATTTTGCAGAACGGGGAGTTTCAATGGCAGCGGAAAAACGCAAACCGGGCTATGCGCCCGACAGAGGCCGGGGAGATACGCCCGGGCTGTTGTGGCTGTTTTTCGGCTTCACGGGCCGGATCGCGCGCCAATCCTATGCGCTATCCATCCTTTTTCAGTTCATCCTGTTCTGTCTTTGCATCTACTGGGCGGTGGCGGCGGGGGATGACCAGTCGCGATTGACCCTTGCGGGTTTTGCCTTCATCGGCGTTGCCTTCTTCAACCTGTGGAGCGGTATCGCGCTGAGTGTGAAGCGGCTCAACGATCTAAACCTGCCCTGGCCGCTCGCCATGCTCATCTTCGTGCCCGCCGTGAATGTCCTGATGATCCTTTTCCTTGCCGTGCGCGAGAGCCACCCCGAAACCACCCGGCACGGCCCGCCACCCTTTGGTAGCAGTGAGGATGGCGGTATGTCAGAGGATATTTCGGACAAGCCGCCTCCCGGCAGCAGCCGGTTCGGGCGGTAATCAGCGTCGGCCGTTGGCCAAAGCCGCGCATTCACGATAAAGGTCAGAATCTGGGGCGTTACTGAGAACCGGCAAGAAAGGACTTCGCCATGGATTTCGCAACGCTTTTGACCAGCTTCGAGGGACGCACCCCGCGCAAGGGGTTCTGGATCGGCGTGATCGGTATCATCATCGCCGCCTTCATCCTGATATTCGTCCTCGGCGCTATCCTGCCGCCATCGATTGCATCAATCGTCGGCATGCTGATTCTGCTCTACCCGGCCTGTGCGCTCTATGCGAAGCGGCTGCACGACCGCAACAAGGCCACCACCCCATGGCTGTGGATCTTCATGGGGCCCGGTATTCTGTATTCCATTGCCAGCGCACTGGGGATCGGCTTCACCGAAATAACCATGCCCGGACAGACGGAAACCGCCATGATGCCGAGCGGACCGATCGGCTACATCCTGATGCTGGCAACCACGGTAGTCGGCCTTTGGGCGCTGGTCGAACTGGGCTTTCTGAAAGGCACTGAGGGAACGAACGACTTCGGTCCCGATCCGTTGCAGAACTGAGGCGCTCACACTACAGCCGCAAATCGCGGCAGGCAGGATAAGCCCCTTTCCATTTCCTGCGGAATGGGGCACCTGTGGGGCATGAATACAGCGCCTGAACTTTCTGCTGCCGCCCGGCATCTTGCCGCCATGATCCGATGCCCGTCGGTCACCCCTGACACGGCGGGAACGCTCGATTATCTGGTGAACGCGCTTGAGCCGCTGGGCTTTGCCTGCGAGCGCGTTACCTTCAGCGACGATGAGACGCCCGATGTCGACAACCTCTATGCCCGGCTCGGCAGCGGCGGCCCGCATCTGATGTTTGCAGGACACACGGACGTGGTACCGGCAGGCAATGAAGCAAGTTGGACACTGCCGCCCTTTGCTGCCGAGGTGAAGGACGGGATGATGTATGGCCGCGGCGCTGTCGACATGAAGGGCGGCATCGCCTGTTTCATCGCGGCGGTGGAAGCCTATGTCGAAAAACACGGGCAGCCTTCGGGATCGATTTCCTTCCTGATTACCGGCGACGAGGAAGGCCCGTCGGTCAACGGCACCGACAAGCTGCTCAAATGGGCTGCCGAAAAAGGCGAAGTCTGGGACGCATCGATTGTCGGTGAACCGTCCAACCCGGAGACCATCGGCGACACGATCAAGAACGGCAGGCGCGGCTCGCTTTCCGGCCGCATCACCGTCCATGGCGTGCAGGGGCATTCCGCCTACCCCCATCTTTCCGATAATCCGGTACGCGGCATGATGGACCTGCTCGACGCGCTGCTGGCAACGCCCTTCGATGATGGCACGGAATATTTCCAGCCAACCAACATGGAAGTGACCACGGTGGATGTGGGCAATCCGGCGGTCAACGTCATCCCGGCGCAGGCCGTGGCCGGTTTCAACATCCGCTTCAACGACCGATGGGACGAAGACAGTCTCAAGGCCGAAATCCTTGCCCGGCTCGAGAAGGGCGCAAAGGCGGCCCGTATCCGCCAGGGCAAGGACAAGCCCGCCAGTTACTCCGTTGAATGGATCGGGCGGGTGAGCCCGGTGTTTCTGACCAGCGATACCGCGCTGGTGGACACGCTTTCAGCTGCCATCCGCGCAACCACCAACAAGCAGGCCGAACTTTCAACCGGCGGCGGCACATCGGATGCCCGCTTCATCAAGGATTATTGCCCGGTGGTGGAATTCGGCCTGATCGGCCAGACCATGCACCAGGTGGACGAGCGCATCGCGCTTTCCGATCTCGAAACGCTCGCCGACGTCTATCTCGAATTTCTCGAACGCTGGTTCGCCAATAGCTGAAACGGAAAACACGATGTCACGCCCCATGTCACGCATCGAAACCCTTGAAGAGTTGCAGGCACTTTACGGCGAACCGGGCCAGGCATCGCTGGTCAAGGAGACAGCCGAGATCATTCCGCAATACCGCGCCTTCATCGAGGCGTCGCCCTTCTGCACCATCGCGACGATTGGTGACGCCCGTGACGGCGGGATGATGGACTGTTCCCCGCGCGGCGATCTGCCGGGCTTCGTGCGGGTGCATGACGAACGCACGCTGATGATGCCCGACCGCAAGGGCAACAACCGGGTCGATACGCTGCGCAACGTGCTGGCCGATCCGCG
>JAGRLQ010000195.1 GCA_020441735.1 Nitratireductor sp. | reverse complement strand
TCGGCCGCCAGATCGCCCGCGAGGAACACTGGATCGTTCACGGTGTTTCCGGCCGCCGCAAGCGCAACATGCGCCGGGTGCGCGAATTGCAGGAATTGAAGGATAAGCAGGCAGGCCAGGTGAAGGCCGGCGGCGCGGTACGGCTCGCCAGCGCCGAAGCCGCCACCTCGGGAAAACTGGTTGCCAAGCTTGATGGCGTTTCGAAGTCGCTTGGTGGCAGGAAGATCATCGATGATTTTTCCACCATCATCATGCGCGGCGAGCGGGTCGGCATTGTCGGCCCCAACGGCGCCGGCAAGACGACGCTCATCAATCTTGTCACCGGCAAACTCGAACCCGATGCCGGCACAATCCGCCTTGGCCTCAATCTCGATACACTCGTCATCGACCAGAAGCGCCAGATGCTCCATCCCGACTGGACGTTGAAGGATGCGCTAACCGATGGCGCCGGCGACAAGGTGGCGCTCGGTAGCGAGACCCGTCATGTGATGAGCTACATGAAGGATTTCCTGTTCCTGCCCGAGCAAGCCCGCACACCCGTCCATGCACTGTCTGGCGGCGAGCGCGGACGGCTTATGCTGGCCCGCGGCCTGCGTCAGCCCTCCAACTTCCTGATACTTGACGAGCCGACCAACGACCTCGACCTCGAGACGCTCGATCTTTTGCAGGAGTTCATTGCAGAATATACTGGTACGGTCCTGCTGGTCAGCCACGACCGCGACTTCATCGATCGCACCTGCACCTCCGTCATTGCGCCGGAAGGAAACGGCAAATGGCTGCGCTATGCCGGCGGCTACAGCGACATGCTGGCCCAGCGAAAAGGTGCGGGAGAACCGGCCGGAAACGTGCCGGCAAAAGGCGGGAAGAAGGAGAAAACAGACCCGCCGGCCGCGAAAAGCCAAACCGCGCCATCAGGAGAGAACGCTGCCCGCAGCAGGCTTTCCTTCAAGCAGAAGCATGCACTTGAAACCCTGCCAGGGGAAATCGCCAAACTCGAAAGCGAAATCGAAAAACTGAAAAAGGCGCTCGAGGCACCCGATCTCTACGCGCGCGACCCCGCCCGCTTCAACAAATATGCAGAAGCGCTGGCCGAGCGCGAGAAGGCGCTGGCAGAAAAGGAAGAACAGTGGCTGGAACTGGAAATTCTGCGTGAGGAGGCCGGAGGCTGATCAGCGCCAGCCTCCGGTAATTCGCAGAAACGGCTATCGCCGGACCGCTACCACGCTCGAGGCGCGGTAGTTGGAACACTTGAACTGGTTCGACATGTTGCCGCCGCAGGCATTGATGCGGCCCTTGCCCGCCACGCCATTGTAAACGGCTACGTGATAGCCCCGCTTGAAGCGGAACAGCACGATGTCGCCCTTGCGGGCATTTTTCAGCGAAACCGCCGTGCCCCAGTTGCGCCAGCTGATGGCCTTGTTGTGGCCTGCCGGCGGCTTGCCACCGGCCTTGCGCACGGCATAGGCAGCGGCTGCGCCGCACCATGGCGTTGAAGCCGGGTTGACCCCGACCATGGCCTGAATCTGTTTGCGGTTCTTGCGTTCGTGCAGACCTTCCACCCGCTTGATGGCTGCCAGGCGGGCCGGGTTGGCAACCGCCGTATCGGTGGTGAAGTCACTACCGCCGAAAAAAAGCACAGCGGTCAGAAGTCCGGCCAGCGCGCCTTGCGCCAACCGCGAGGGTTTTCTTGTTTTCATGAGTTTGAAGAGAGAAGCTTCGACGGAGTCCGTCTTTGCCTGGCCATTGACAGGCCGATCTCTGCCCCTTTGTTGTTGTCACAATAAAGCGGGTGGATTTCCTTTGAAACCCGCCCTGCCGGTAACAAGCGCCCCCATCATCCCCGCAGCTATCCGACTGGCACGTAATCGTGCCGCAATGCGGCAAAAATAGGAATCGGCAAGGAAGATCAATTCAAACTGTGTAACCAACTGTAACGTAAACGTAAACGAAAGGTTAACCCTCCTGGGGCAGGAAGCCGCCAGCCTGTCTCGCCCACAGGTTTGCGTACAGTCCCTTTCGCTTCAGCAATTCACGGTGAGTGCCTGCTTCCGTGATCTTGCCCTTGTCGATGATGACCAGCCGGTCCATTTCCGCGAGGGTCGAGAGACGGTGGGCAATGGCAATTACGGTCTTGCCTTTCATCATCTCGTCGAGATTTTCCCGAATGGCCGCCTCAACACCGGAATCGAGCTGCGACGTTGCCTCGTCCAGAATCAGGATCGGCGCATCGCGCAGAAACACCCGTGCAATGGCAATGCGCTGCCGCTGACC
>JAGRLQ010000194.1 GCA_020441735.1 Nitratireductor sp. | reverse complement strand
GCGCGCATGGCGCTTGCCGCCGAAACCGCCCTGTCGAAGATCGACAACATCCTGCCGGACGACATGCGGGGCATCGCCCAGACGACCCCCGTCTTCGCCTATGATTTCCATATGCCGGAATTCCTCAAACGCCGTCTCGACGATCTCAACGCGGCAATTGCCAACCGCACGGTGCTTGAGCTGGTCTATGAGGCTCCGGAACGTGAACCGACCCGGCGCGAAATCGAGCCCGTCGGTCTCAACTATTGGGGCAAGACCTGGACGGTAGCCGCCTGGTGCCGGTTGCGGGAGGATTTCCGCACCTTCCGCATTGACCGCATCCAGTCGATGGTCGAGACCGGTGAACTGGCAAAGCCCGTGCGGGGCAGAACCCTGCGCGACTACCTGCTCAGAATGAGCAATGAGGAAAGAAGCCAGCCTCCGGCGTGCCCTCCCGCTACATAGGGAGTACGCGGAGGCAGGCCGTCAGCCCTGGGCCGTGTCTTCGGAGTCAGCCGCCTCAGCGGTATCATCCGCAGTCTCGCCTGAGACGTCTTCGTCTGCCATTTCTTCGGCCTGCGCCTTCTGCGCGCTGAGCTTGTCGAAACCGGAGAACACCGATGCCGCATCAACCGCATCATCGGACATTTCTGCCGGCGCAGAAGTTCCGCCATCACCCAGTCCCTGCGTCTCCGAAGCCGGAATGAGCTGATCCCTGGCTTCCACCGGTACCGGAGCATTCTGCTCTTCGACGGGGCGGTTCTTGTTCGCCTTCTGCACCTCGAAATCGAGCGCGATCTGGGTGCAAAGCCCCAGCGTTACCGGATCCATCGGCGTCAGGTTGGCAGCATTCCAGTGCGTGCCCTCGCGGATCGCCTCGATCGTGTTCTTGGTCGTGCCGACCAGCCGGATGATCTGCGAATCCTTCAATTCCGGGTGATTGCGGGTCAGCCAGCGGATGGCGTTGGGCCGGTCCTGCCGCTTGGAGACCGGCGTGTAGCGTGGCCGCTTGCGTTTTGCCGATGGAATCTTGATCCGCGATTCCTGCAGCTTCAGCTTGTAATTGGTGTCAGCCTGGGCCTTTTCCAGCTCATCGCGCGAAAGCTGGCCGGTGGAAATCGGATCCAGCCCCTTGATGCCCTGCGCGGCCTCACCATCGGCAATGGCCTTCACTTCCAGCGGATGCAGCTTGCAGAACTCGGCAATCTGGTCGAAGGAAAGCGAGGTATTGTCCACCAGCCAGACGGCGGTTGCCTTGGGCATGAGGAGTTCGGCCATGGTGATCGTCCTTTCGGGTAAAGTCCCTCTGTTCGCCCGCCCGGGTCTTGGGGGGCGCCCCGCTTGCGGGGCATCGAGACAAAATCTCTGGGAATAGCCGTCATATAGACGAGCAAACGGGGCGATGCAATAATCAGGTGTGGAAGTTGTAGCCGATTGTTCCCGCCATGGAGATAAATATCCGCCTTGGCAGGATGGACATCACACTCTCGCTTTAAATTCGGCGGCTCAGCAGCGTCACCCATGGGTCGACACTGCCCGCCAGCCCCTTGTCCCTGCCCGTTGACGCGGCGAGGACCGTAAAACCGCTTGCTTCCAGCATGCCGCGCAACGCTGCTTCGCTGAAAAAGCTGTAACGCCTGCCAAGGTGATCGCGCCGCTCACCCTCACCTGTCTTCATTCCGATGTGAAAAATGCCCTCGGGTTTCAGCGCTCTGTGAATGGCAGAAACATGCAGCGGAACCTGTTCGCGTCTTGCGTGAAGCAGGCTGAAATTCGCCCACACACCGTCATAGGTTTCCACGGCATCAAGATCATCAAAAGTTGCCAGCCGCGCATGGATGTCATGGGTTTCATTGGCAAGTTTCACCATGCCGGGCGATGCGTCCACCGGATCCACCGTAAAACCGTGATCGCGCATCACCACGGACGCCTGCGCCGGACCGCACCCCAGATCGAGGACTTGTCCCCCGGCAACGAGATGCTTCATGAACCGTACCAGATCGGGATCGATTTCGGTGCGAACGAAAACCTCGGCGTATTCCTTCACCCGGGCATCGTAGACAGCGATGGTCTCTTCATCCTTCATGGGAAACCTCCAGCACGATCTTGCCGATCAGGTCGCCCGATTCCATCAGCGCATGGGCTTTTGCAGCCTCTTCGAGCGCAAAGGTGGAATGCATCACCGGCAGAACCTTGCCTGCCTCGATCAGCGGCATCACCTGCGCTTCCAGCTCCCGTGCAATTCTTCCCTTGAACTCGACACTGCGCGGCCTGAGTGTCGAGCCTGTATGGGTCAGCCGCTTGACCATCAGCTTGGCGAAATTGACCTCTGCCTTCGGCCCGCCCAGAAAGGCAATCTGCACGATGCGCCCCTCCTCCGCAGAAGCATCGTAATTGCGCTCGATATAGCTGCCCCCCACCATGTCGAGGATGAGGTCAGTGCCGCGCCCGTCTGTAAAATCCCGCACCGCCTGAACGAAATCCGCCTCGCGGTAGTTGATCGCAAGATCGGCACCGAGCTTGCGGCAGATCTCGCATTTTTCCTCGCTGCCCGCCGTTGCAATCACCGTTGCCCCAAATGCTTTGGCGAGCTGGATCGCCGTGGTGCCGATGCCGCTCGAACCACCATGAACGAGAAAAACCTCGCACTGCTTCAGCCCGCCGCGTTGAAACACGTTGTGCCACACGGTGAAGAAGGTTTCGGGAATGGCTGCCGCCTTGGCCATGGAAAAACCGGCAGGCACGGCGATACAGTTGCTCGCTGGTGCCACTACGTATTGCGCATAGCCGCCACCCGGCGTCAGCGCCATGACGGCCTGCCCCATCGTGCTCGCGTCAACGCCGTCACCCAGCGCCACGATAGTGCCGGAAACCTCCAGCCCCGGCAGCGGGCTTGCCCCTTTGGGTGGCGGATAGGCCCCCGCCCGCTGCAGGCAGTCCGGCCGGTTCACACCCGCATGATCGACCCGGATCAGCACCTCTCCCCCGCCGGGCTTGGGCAAGGGCAACGTGACCGGTTTGAGCACTTCCGGTCCACCGGGTTCGGAAATCTCAACCGCAGTCATGGCTTCAGGCAGCTGGTTTTCCATGATGACTTCCCGTGATTCTGACTTCAGGTTGCGGCGATGCTTGCCGTCTGGCACCCTTTTGGTCAACCATGCCGGACAACGAGCCAGCCGAATGGCGCGATTTGGCGGCATTACACAGGAGGAGAGCAGATGTTCGACGAGGAGGAAGCCAAAAAGCCGCGTGCCTATGAGATCGGCCAGAATCTTGAGGACATGTCGGTGGAGGAAATCGCTGCGACCATTGAGGTTCTTCAGGCCGAGATTGCCCGCCTGGACACAGCCCGCAAGGCGAAAAGCGATCATCTGAGCGCCGCCGAGGCGTTATTTTCCAAGCCCGGCTGACTTTCTTGCCACAACGGGAGGTCTGTTAACCATTTATTAGGCTTTATGCGGCTTTAATACATACATCCGGTTTTTACCGGATTCATTCCGGGTGGTGCTGGTCATCACCTTGTTTGACGCCTCCCTGTTAACTCTTCAGAGCCGCCTTTGCGGCTCTTTTTTTTGCTTCAAGAAAAACCTGCTTCCTTAACGCTGTTTTGACGACATACGGCCTATAAGGACCGCCCCTCTTTACGCCCGACTCCGTCAACGCTAAACAGGGCAGGTAGCAGGGCAGGGATTCTCATGAACAACCACGGCAACCGCCAACCGGACAACACGGTCAACCTGGCAGAACGCTTCGCCTTTTCGGAGAAGTTCAACCAGCTCTTTACCGACGGAATGGCGCTGGTCGAGGAAAGCGCGACCTATCTCGATGGTCCCGGAAGGCAGGCGGCAAAAACCCTGCCCAAGGCAGCGATTGTTCTCTACGGCACCGAATCCATGCGGCTGACGACCCGCCTCATGCAGCTTGCCTCCTGGCTCCTGCTGCAGCGCGCGGCCAAGGAAGGCGAAATGACGCCGGAGCAGTTCCGCGAGGAAAAACAGAAGGTGAAGCTGGAAACCCTGCCGGTAAGCACGGTCAATTCCGACTGGGACATGCTGCCGCGCGAGTTTGTCGATCTCGTTACCCGCTCACTGACCCTGCAGAACCGCATCACCTCCATCGATGCGGAAGTCTATGCCCAGTCGAAGGACCGCCCGCCGGAAGAAAACCCGGTGCGCCAGCAACTCGACCTGCTTTCGACCGCCCTCGGCATGAAACTGAACTGAACCGGCTGCCGGTTTGTTTTTTCCTCCATTTTTGTGTGCTTTGCCGTAACGGGCTTGCCAGCGCGAAATCACGCGGTAGATTTCTTCGCATAGATTTCATCGCGCAGATTTCCGGACCCGATAGCCAGACCCGCCATCCAGGTTCAAATCGGAGCATTTCCCCCAGCGGAGCAAAACCATGATCTCAATCGTCCGTCTCTCCCTCGCCTTTTCGCTGATGCTGATAGCGGCCCCTGCCCTTGCTCATACCGGCGAAGGCATTTCCGGTGGCTTCTTCAGCGGGCTGACCCACCCGATCTTCGGCTGGGATCATGTCGTCGCCATGGTCGCTGTCGGCCTGTGGGGCGGCATACTGGGCCGTCCGGCAATCTGGATCCTGCCCATCGTCTTCCCGCTGGTCATGGCGTTTGGCGCAACCCTCGGCGTTGCCGGCATCGAAGTGCCCTTTATTGAAACGGGGATTGCCCTTTCCGGCATCGTGCTCGGCCTGCTGGTCGCCTTCCTTGTCAAAATGCCGCTGCAGGCGGCAGCAACCATTGTCGGCCTGTTCGCCATCTTCCACGGCCATGCCCACGGCACCGAGCTGCCCGATGCGGCCAATCCCGCCGCCTATGCCGTCGGCTTCGTTATCGCCACCGGCCTGCTGCACCTTGCCGGTATCCTGTTCGGCACGCTGATGGGGTCGGAAGCAGGCAAATGGCTGGTGCGAGCAGGCGGTGCGGTCATAGCCCTGGTCGGCGCGGCATTTCTTGCCGGATACGCTTGATCTTTCCCGCTGATATCATCCCGCATTTGCTGAGGATGCGCCCTGCAATCCAGCGGCGCAGCGCCGCCGCGCTTTCTGCCGCCATTGCTCTCGCCCTGACCGCTATACCCGCCGCCGCGCATGATTTCGGTCGTAACAGCGATCTGTATGCCGGCTTTGTCGAAGGGGGCGGGGTTGTTCTTTCGGATATCGCCCTGCTGCTGGCAATGGCTGCGGCAGGCTGCCTTGCCTCGATCTGGGACCGGGAAGGCATGCCGAAAATCTGGCTGGCTTTGGCAGCAGGCATTCTGGCAGGCTTCGTAATTCCCCTTGCCCTCTTCACCCTGCCCGCGCTGGCAAGCCTGGGCGCCACCATCCTGCTTGGCTTGCTTGCCGCAGCAGCCCCTCCCCTTCCATTGTCAGCGGCAAGGGCAATCCTGTTCATCGCCGGATTGGCACTCACCGTGGGAACTTTGGGCGGCCATGAGGCAGGCAGCGTGCCGATTGGCGCCTATATCGGCATTTTCTTCACACTCAATGCCGGTGTCGCTGTTGCCGCTGCGCTGGTCACGCTTGCCCGGCGGCATTTCAATGAACGCGTGACGCTGATTGCCGCCCGCGCCCTTTCCTCCTGGCTGGTCGCCATCGCCGTCATGCTGCTGGCGCTAGAGCAATTTCGATTTTGACGGAATCGGAAAAATCGAAATGCGCAAATGAATTC
>JAGRLQ010000193.1:2416-2795 GCA_020441735.1 Nitratireductor sp. | reverse complement strand
GAGCGGCACCAGGCCGCCGCAACGTCGGCGGCAGCCTTGACCGCGCGGACATCCATGCCGTCGACCTGCATGCCGGGAATGTTGAAGGCACCGCCGCGCTGGGCGAAATCGGTCTGTGCCGAGGCCCGGCTTACCGATGTGCCCATGGCATAGCGGTTGTTCTCGATCACATAGATGACCGGCAGCCGCCAGAGTTCGGCCATGTTGAAACTTTCATAGACCTGACCTTGGTTGGCTGCACCATCGCCGAAATAGGTAACTGAGACCTTGCCGTTGTCGCGATACTTGTTGGCGAAGGCAAGCCCGGTTCCAAGCGGCACCTGCGCACCGACGATCCCGTGTCCACCATAGAAGTTCTTCTCCTTGGAGAACATGTGCA
>JAGRLQ010000193.1:0-2410 GCA_020441735.1 Nitratireductor sp. | reverse complement strand
GCCCTTGCCCTTGGAGTAGCCGCCCCGGCGCCCGGTCAGTTCCGCCATGACACCCGCCGGATCCATGCCGGTAGCCAGCATGTGGCCATGATCGCGGTAACTGGTGATGATCTGGTCGCCGTCTTCGAGCGCCATCTGAACGCCGGTAACCACGGCTTCCTGGCCGATATAAAGATGGCAGAAGCCGCCGATATGCCCCATGCCGTATAGCTGGCCCGCCTTTTCCTCGAAGCGGCGGATCAGCAGCATTTCGCGATAGGCTGCAATATCCTGTTCTTTGGAGAACGCTTCCGGTTTCGGAGCGACCATTTTGGTCGGCGAATCCTTGGTGGTGGGGGTCTGCTTGAGTTTCGGCGCTTTTGGCGCCCGTGCCGGTTTGGCAGCCATCTTGTTCTCCCGATCCGTATTCAACAAACATGAAGTCGGTTTGCCGGACGAGCCTGGCTCGACGCCAACCCTGCCCTCTGGCAAACGTGCATGTTTTCAGGAAGATACCCCGGCCGCCAGATTATCCGGCGCCGGCCTTCTCCTCCCTCACTTCCCGGTCGCCGCCGGAAGCACTCAGCGGTCAACCGTATTCAGTGGTGATATTTTCAATCAACTTGCAGCAACAATCAACCGCTGTTTTTGCATGCCTGCCATTATCTTAAACGTTTAGTTTTGCTGGATTTTTCCAGTATTAACTTGATTTCAGTTAATACTGGAAATTGCACCAACCATGCATGATGTGGCGCTGAAAACAGAGGTGGTGGCAACGCTGACCGTACAGAAATACGGCCGCGCAACTGCACGGATGCTCAGGGTAAACGGTAACGGGTAGCTGTCAATCAATAGAAGATGACGATCTCGTTTTCACCGACATAGCCAAGCTGGCTGCGGGCTACTTCGTCGAGCGCATCGCGCTCCAGCGTGCCGACGGTAAGCTGGCTGACCCGGTTCTGCAGCCTTCCGCGTTCTGCGCGCAGTTCTGCAAGTTCACCTTCGAGCTGCTTTGCCACCTGGCGCATTTCTTCCTTGGTATAGATGCTGTAGCGCCCGGTCTGGGCATGATAGGCAAAATAGACCAGCAGGGAGAGGCACAGACCCGGTACGATGAATCCGTTTAGCCGGCTTTTACGCTTCTGACGCGTCGACATGAAAAGTTTTCCCGAATACGCTGGGAGACTGAAACAGACCCCAAGCTTAGGCAATCAGGCTTAAGGAAGGGTTTATTGCCGCACCGGCATCAATTTGCGTTTGGTGTCATCAGATTGCTCGAAAGAAGATCAAAATTACCTAAATCGTTACCATTTTGTGCGTAGGGTAAATCATGGCGTGGTATTCGTATCTAAGACGCGGCGAAAATGGCGCTTCCCCTTTGCCGGATGACGGTGAAAGGGCAAAGCCACAGGCTGTAGCAGAAACAGCATCGCTGCCGGCGGGCGGCGACGGGGCAACAGCCGTTGCGGCTGCTCTGGCTGGCAGCAAGAAGCCGGCCAATGACGAGCCGGCCGCCGGTGTTCCCGAGGCTCCGCCAATCGATACCCCTTCCCTTTCCGGCCTGGTCATGGAGCCTGCAACCAGAAACCCGCAGCAATCAGGCCATCACCGTGTTGGTGGCGTGGCACTTGCGCTCGGCGGCGGTGTTGCCAAGGGCTGGGCCCATATCGGCGTGCTCAGGGCGGTTGAGGAATATGGCCTGCCTGTGAAGATGATTGCTGGCACCTCCATTGGCGCACTGGTCGGCGGTGCCTATCTTTCCGGTGCCATGGATGAACTGGAAACCTTTGCCCGCTCCCTGACCAAGTCCAACGTGGTGCGTTATCTCGACTTCACCCTGCGCGGCAGCGGGCTGATCTCCGGTGCCAGGCTGGCAGCCCGCATGGAAGAACACATGTCGGACGTTTCCATCGAAAACCTGGACCGTCCCTTCGTCGCCGTTGCCACTGATATTCAAAGCGGCCATGAAGTCTGGCTTTCAGACGGTCCGATCGTTCCGGCAATCCGGGCCTCCTATGCCCTGCCGGGCGTCTTCACCCCGGTAAGTCATGGCGGACGCCAGCTGGTCGATGGCGCACTGGTCAATCCGGTGCCGGTTTCCGTCTGCCGGGCCTATGAGCCGGATCTCGTCATCGCTGTTAATCTGGCCGGCACCAGCTTCGGCAAGGGTACCGTCATTCGCCAGTCCCACTACCAGCACATTGAGGACGCGCTGACGGAAGATGCAAACTCCCAGGCCGCGCCTTGGTTTTCCTTCATGCATTCGCGCGAGAAAACCACCCAGCGGGAAAACCGCATTGGTGTCACCTCGGTCATGGTGGAAGCCTTCAACATCATTCAGGATCGCATCGCCAGAGCCAGGCTTGCCGGCGATCCGCCTGATTTTACCATCCGGCCAAAGCTAGCCGAGATCGGCCTGATCGACTTTCAC
>JAGRLQ010000192.1:4506-6940 GCA_020441735.1 Nitratireductor sp. | reverse complement strand
ATCTTCGGCGGCATCATGCGCTGCGACGTGATTGCGGAGGGCGTCGTGGCAGCCGTCAAGGAAGTGGGTCTGCAGGTGCCGCTGGTCGTGCGCCTTGAAGGGACGAACGTCGCAAAGGGCAAGCAGATCATCAATGAGTCGGGCCTCAACGTCATCGCCGCCGATGATCTCGACGATGCAGCCCAGAAAATCGTGAAAGCCGTGAAGGGTTCCTGAGCATGTCCATTCTCATCAACAAAGACACGAAAATCCTTGTTCAGGGCCTGACCGGCAAGACCGGGACCTTCCACACCGAACAGGCGCTGGCCTATCACGGCACCAAAATGGTCGGAGGCATTCACCCCAAGAAGGGCGGATCGACCTGGACAGCCGGTGAAGGGGCAGGGGCGGCCGCAGGCACCGAACTGCCGATCTTCGCCACCGTGAAGGAAGGCAAGGAGGCAACCGGCGCCAATGCCTCGGTCGTCTACGTGCCGCCAGCGGGAGCGGCTGCCGCCATCATCGAGGCAATCGATGCTGGCATTGAGCTCATCATCTGCATCACAGAGGGCATTCCGGTGTCCGACATGGTGAAGGCCAAGGCCCATCTCGACAAGTCAAGCTCGCGCCTGATCGGTCCCAACTGCCCGGGTGTCCTGACGCCGGATGAATGCAAGATCGGGATCATGCCGGGCAACATCTTCAAGAAGGGGTCCGTCGGCGTTGTCTCGCGCTCCGGCACGCTGACCTATGAGGCAGTCTTCCAGACCACCAATACCGGCCTTGGCCAGACCACGGCGGTCGGCATCGGTGGCGATCCGGTCAAGGGAACCGAGTTCATCGACGTGCTCGACATGTTCCTCGACGACGACGAGACAGAATCGATCATCATGATCGGCGAAATCGGCGGCTCTGCTGAGGAGGCTGCTGCCGCATGGCTGACCGAACAGGCGAAGAAAGGCCGCAGGAAGCCGGTTGCCGGTTTCATCGCAGGCCGTACAGCACCTCCCGGCCGAACCATGGGCCACGCAGGCGCAGTCATTTCAGGCGGCAAGGGCGGTGCCGAAGACAAGATCGCGGCAATGGAAGCTGCCGGCATCGTCGTCTCGCCATCGCCTGCCAAGTTGGGTGAGACCCTGCTGACGGCGATCGAGCAGTTCAGCAGCTAAGTCATTGCTCACAGATCGACAAACAAAGGCCGCGCCTTCGAGCGCGGCCTTTGTCTTGTGCACCTCTGTTCAACAAACGTGAATTTTACTGAACACAAGCTGCCAGCGCCGGCAAACAGGTGATGAAATCAGCCTGTTACAAATGCCTGCCACACAGGAGATGCCTGACGTAACAGGCTCCCGGCAGCTGGTCTTTCTTGCTGCTATGCCATTGAAAGCGTCGGGGCAATAATTTAAACGATTGAATCAGTTCATTCCCGTCAGTTCCGGCCTGCAACCGCAAAGCACCTCATGAAACGCGACAACTATACGAAGATCGTTGCCACCATCGGGCCTTCGAGTTCCGACTACAAGACCATCAAGGCGCTGTTCAAGGCGGGCGTGGATGTTTTCCGGCTGAACTTTTCCCATGGCACCCATGAAGACCATGCCGAACGCTACGCCATCATCCGCCGGATCGAGGACGAAGAGGGCAGGCCAATCGGCATTCTGGCAGACATGCAGGGGCCTAAGCTGCGCATTGGCACCTTTGCCCGCGGCAAGGAAACGCTGAAGCGCGGCCAGACCATCGAACTGCATCTTGAAAAATTCGTTGGCGACATCACCAAGGTCAGCCTGCCCCACAAGGAGATTTTCGCCGCCATCAAACCGGGCGAGGACCTGCTGATCAATGATGGCCGGTTGCGGCTGAAAGTGGAAAAGAACACAGGCAAGGTGATCACCGCCAAGGCGGTCAATGGTGGCGTCATATCAGACCGCAAGGGCGTCAACGTGCCCGGCACGATCTTGCCGATCAATATACTGACGAAAAAGGACCGGGAGGATCTGGAATACGCCCTGTCGCTTGGCGTCGAGTGGATTGCCCTGTCCTTCGTGCAGACCCCGGACGACATCCACAAGGCAAGGCAGTTGATCAAGGGCCGCGCCCGTGTGCTGGCAAAGATCGAAAAGCCGTCGGCGGTTGATAATCTCAACGGCATCGTTGCCTTGTCGGATGCGGTCATGGTTGCGCGTGGCGACCTCGGCGTTGAAATGCCGGCCGAACACGTGCCCCAGATCCAGAAGAAGATCATCGCCGCCTGCCGCAGCGAGGGCAAACCGGTCATCGTTGCAACGCAGATGCTGGAATCGATGATCTCCGAACCCGTAGCAACCCGGGCGGAAGCTTCCGACGTCGCCAATGCGGTCTATGCGGGCGCGGATGCGGTCATGCTTTCGGGCGAAACGGCAGCCGGCAAATACCCCGTCGAGGCGGTCAAGATGATGGAGCGGATCATCGATGCAAC
>JAGRLQ010000192.1:0-4451 GCA_020441735.1 Nitratireductor sp. | reverse complement strand
AATGACAGCGACGCGATTGCCTCGGCTGCCCGCGATGTCGCGCGTACACGCGGTTGTGCGGTGATCTCCACCTTCACCAAAACCGGTTCCACCGTGCGGCGGGTTTCGCGATTGCGGACCCTGGTGCCGGTACTCGGTCTGACGCCGGACGAGACCGTTGCCCGACAACTATGCCTTGCCTGGGGCGTTCACAGCGTGAAGACCCGCGACGATGTGGAGAATTTCTCTGACATGGTCGGCAAGTCGACCCGTATTGCCCGGCGGGAGAAACTGGCAAAGAACGGCGACAGGGTGGTCATCACCGCCGGTGTTCCGTTCGGTACGGCGGGTTCTACCAACATCCTGCGCGTCGCCGTGGTCGGCGAACACGAATATGGCGGTGAAAAAATCCGCTGAGCGGGACTCTGAAGTCTACGAAACGCGGTTGCGCTCCACCGTCAGATGCGGAAAGCCGGGTTGGGTGCTGGTCGCCATGTCGCCGGTCACCGCTTCTTTCCAGCGATAGCCCACCACTGCGCCCTGGCTTGCGCCGGTAATCGTGTTGTCGGCGATATGGGTTGCGCCTGCACCCTCGACCACGCTGACATAGATGCCGGTCTTCGAGCCGCGAATGACGTTGGATGAGGTGATCACATCGCGAAGATACGGTCCCCAGCCCAGCATCATGCCGAAGTTCTTCGCATTCTCGATCACATTGCCGGTGATCACCGTGTCGGCTTCCGCGGAAATGCCTTCGAACCACAGATGATCGTCGTCGGTATAGGGCGGTGGCGTGTCGATGTTGCGGATCAGATTGCCGGAAACCACCGCCAGCCTGCCGCCTTGCAGGAAGTTGGCAATCGAGATACCGCGGGCGCCGCCATCAATGATGTTGTTGGAGATCACCGCGCCCTCGAACTCGAACTCCGAATAGATCGCGGTTTCGCCGGAGCGCAGGCAGGTATTGGAACTGATCTGCACCTCGGTGCCGGCATTGGAACGGATTGCTGAAAACGCGCAGTCGGTTACATGGTTGTCGGTGACCATGACATTGGCGGCGCGGAAAACATTGATGCCGTTGCCCCACTGTCCGGTGCCGCCATTGAGCGCACCGATGCGGGAAATGCGGTTACCGCGCACCAGCGTGCCATCTTCGCCTGCATTCCAGCGATGCACCAGAATGCCGCCATTGACGCAGTCGCTGACTTCGTTGGAGAGGATCGACAGGCCGCGGTTCTCGATCCCGTAGATGCCGCAATCGCCTCCGGCACCGGTTACCTTGCTGCGCTCGATGCGCCCGGCTGAACGGTCGATCTGGATACCTTTCTCGATGCTGCCCACCACGAGACAATTATCGATAACGGCATGGTCGATATTGGTCAGGCGAAGGGCGGCTTCTGCATAGGAATGCAGCCCCCGGTTGGCGCCGTCGAACACCAATCCCGTCAGTTCGACATGGGAGCCGTTCTCGCCGATGACAAAATGCCCGTTGCCTGAATAGATCAGGCGCGAGGCGCCCGGAACGCCCATCAGCCGCGTGTTGGACGGCAGCAGGATGTTGGAAACGAAGTAATTGCCCGGCGGCAGAAACACCGGCTTGTTCTCACTGGCAGCCTTTTCCAGGATCGACTGGAACAAGCGGCTCTGGTCATCGATGGCGCCCGGGCGAAGGCCCAGTTCATTGGCATTGGCGGTCCCGCGAAGATCGGCTAGCGAAAAAAGGGCATCGCCGGAAGTATCATTGGCAGCCTTTGCCATTGCCGGCGCGGCCATTGCCGGGGCAGCGGCAAGTGCTGCAAGAAACTGTCTTCGATTGGTACGCATGAAACACCTTCTCCCGTGCGGGCTGCTATCCGCGTGAGAAGGAGCAGGATTTGTGCCAGCGGTATTTGCCGGGATTCTCGGCAAAATCTCCCGATATGAAACAGTTTTGAGGGTGTTGATCCCGCTATGGGAGCCCATGGGGAGAGCGCAAAACCAGGGCTGCCGATTGCGGCACTTCCGGCCTTGCTCTATATCCGGGGCGACACAGATTCACGCGGTTTGGCACGGATGACACAGGCCGCCAAGGGGAGAGACTTGATGCTGGAAGAAGGCCGTATCTATCTGGGAACCAGCCGAAATCCCGATGATTCGATCAACAAGGGCGAATATCTCGAGCTCAAATACGCCAACCGCCATGGCCTGGTGACTGGTGCGACGGGTACCGGCAAGACGGTATCGCTGCAAATCCTCGCCGAGGGCTTTTCCAATGCCGGCGTGCCGGTTTTCTGCGCCGATGTGAAGGGCGATGTCTCCGGCCTCGGTGCAGCAGGCGTTGCCAAGGACTTTCTTGCGAAGCGCGCTGAAACCATCGGCTTCGATGATTATGAGTTTCAGGAATTTCCGATTATCTTCTGGGACCTGTTCGGCGAGAAGGGCCATCAGACACGCACCACGATTTCGGAGATGGGTCCGCTCATTCTCTCCCGCCTGATGGATTTGAGCGAGACCCAGGAAGGCATTCTCAACATGGCCTTCAAGATCGCCGATGATGAAGGCCTGCTGCTGCTCGATCTCAAGGACTTGCGCGCCCTGCTTTCCAACATGGCAGACCGGCGCAAGGAACTGAACGATGATTACGGCCTGGTCTCCAGCCAGTCGATCGGCGCCATCCAGCGCCAGTTGCTGATCATCGAACAGCAGGGCGGCGATGCGTTCTTTGGCGAACCGGCACTCAACATCCATGACCTGATGCGCACCACCCGTGACGGAAGGGGCGCGATCAGCATTCTGGCCGCCGACAAGCTGATGTCCTCGCCCAGGCTCTATGCGACCTTCCTGCTCTGGCTGTTGTCGGAACTGTTCGAGGAACTACCCGAGGTTGGCGATCCCGAAAAGCCGAAACTGGTCTTCTTCTTCGATGAGGCGCATTTGCTGTTCGACGAGGCGCCGAAAGTGCTGATCGAAAAGGTCGAGCAGGTCGTCAAGCTGATCCGCTCCAAGGGAGTGGGCGTGTTCTTCGTTACCCAGAACCCGCTCGACATTCCCGACGCCGTGCTTTCGCAGCTTGGCAACCGGGTGCAGCATGCGCTGCGTGCCTATACGCCGCGTGAGGCCAAAGCGGTGAAGACGGCAGCCGATACCTTCCGCCCCAATCCGGCGTTTGATGCCGAGGACATCATCAAGAATCTTGGTGTCGGCGAGGCACTGGTCTCGACGCTGGAAGCCAAGGGCATTCCCTCCATCGTCCAGCGCACGCTCATCCGCCCGCCTTCCTCGCGTCTCGGTCCGCTCGACGATGACGAGCGCAAGAACATCATGAATGTCAGCCCGGTCTCCGGCCAGTACGACAGGGAGATCGACCGCGAGTCGGCTTATGAGGTTTTGCAGGAGCGCGCAGAGAAGGCCGCAAGGGAAGAGGCCGAGCGCAAGAAGCGCGAGGAATACGAATACGCGCAGAAAAAGAAATCGCGCTCTTCCGGCAGAAGGCGCCAATCGGTGACCGAGGCAGCGGTCAAGTCGATTACCCGTTCGGTGGCCACCTCGCTTGGCCGCGCCCTGGTGCGTGGCATCCTCGGCAGCCTGAAGCGCTGATCAACTATCCAGCAAGCCGGTCAAATCCTTCAGGACCCGGCTTGGCGGCAGATCACGGTATTCGTCCGGCTGGCCGGTGCGATTGATCCAGGCGCAGTCGAAGCCGAAGGCAGCCGCCCCCGCAATGTCCCAGCGGTTAGACGACTGGAAACTCACCCGGTCCCGCTCGATCTTCCAGTAATCGGTAACCATCCGGTAGGTCTCTGGCGAAGTCTTGAAGACCATCAGCGGATGAACCGAAAAAACCTCGTCGAGAACATCATCGAGGCCAGCTGAGGAAACGGCACTCTTGAGCATGTCCGGCGAGCCGTTGGAAAGAATGGCCGTCCGGGCGCCGTGTTCCTTCAGCGCTTTCAATACACCCGGCACTTCAGCGTAGCAGTCGAGTTCCATATAGGCATCGAGCAGCGCCTTGCGCGCTTCCTTGTTGGCGCCGGGAACGCTTGCAAGAGCGAAGTCGAGTGCTTCCTCCGTCAGCGTCCAGAAATCCCGGTATTGTCCCATGCCGGAGCGGGTCCAGGAATATTCGAGCTGTTTGTTGCGCCAGGCTTCCGACACCCGGGCGGCGTTTTCACCGACTTTTGCGGCATGCCGCGCCACGGCGGAATGCACGTCGAACAGGGTGCCATAGGCGTCGAAAACAAAGCAGGTATGGGACATGGGAATCTCCGTAGGGGAACACCGGTATGCAAGGCTGAACGAGCCGGGACACACTACACGCAACGAATCTGCCGGAAAAGCGTTGCATCATTACAGGCCTGCCCATAGATTCGACGAGAGCACGCCAACCACTGACAAGCGGCGGAAACCCATTTAACCACAGGAGTACTCCATGTCTTTCGAATTGCCCGATCTTCCTTATGCCTATGATGCGCTGGGCGACTACATGTCGGCTG
>JAGRLQ010000191.1 GCA_020441735.1 Nitratireductor sp. | reverse complement strand
AACTCGTCGATGAGGAGACGGAAGCAGAAAAGACCTATCAGATCGTCG
The DNA here is from genome assembly GCA_020441735.1 of Nitratireductor sp. Taxonomy (GTDB): domain Bacteria; phylum Pseudomonadota; class Alphaproteobacteria; order Rhizobiales; family Rhizobiaceae; genus Salaquimonas. Next base: position 9,003 of record JAGRLQ010000191.1, on the reverse strand, counting down.
GCGAGCAGGAAGCCGACGTGAAAGCCGGCAAGATCTCGATCACCTCACCGATCGCCCGAGCGCTGATCGGCAAGGGCGAAGGCGATTCAATAGAGGTTGCAGCCCCAGGCGGCGCCCGTGACTACGAAATCCTGTCGGTCAAATACATCTGAGCCAAAGACCGGCAGCAGGAATGACAAAGGCGGTCTCGCAAAAAAGCGGGCCGCCTTTTTCTTTGCCGCTCAGGACATGGTGCTCAAGCGGGCATCCAGTCCTTCTCGTCCTTGTCGAGCCAGAACTCGCGCAGCCAGCGCGCAGGCCGTGTGCGGTATCGGAGTTTGGGGCAATCGCCGACCAGCGCTTCCTCCATTTTCGGTGTGCCGTGAAAGCACATCACATGGCATGACTTGGGCAGGGCCGGCTTGATCAGGAAGTTGAGCGGAAAAAGCGGGATCGCCTGGCGCTTGAAGCTGCAGATCCAGCCATCGGGAAAATACTCCAGATCGCCATGCCTGATCGCCGTCATCGAGGTGTAGCGCTGTTCGCCCTTGTAGGCGATGGAACCCTCCAGGTCGGCGGCAAAATCATCATACAGATAATGGTGCATATCTGGATCAAGCCGGATGATCGAACCATGACCGCCCGGATTGCCCCGGCGCTTTTCAAGCCAGTCACGCCCCATGCAGATCTTGCCGGGCGCATAGTCGAACAGCGGCCCGAGCGGTCCGGTGACCACGACATCGAGATCCATTTGCAGACAGGGACCTGAAAGCCGGCCCTCCCCCTTGCGGAAGATGGTGAGCTTGCGCCAGGCACCGCGCCGCTTGCCGGTCGTCATCGCCCGGACCATCTCGTCCTCGAAAGGAACCTTGGGCAACGGCTGTATCTCCACCTCGCTGCGGATGCCCTTTGGATCCTCGGTAAAGCAGACGAAGCGGAAGGGCCGGTCCATATGGCGGGAAACCCCGGCATAAAGCCGGTTGACGTAATAGGCGGGGAACTTGTCGCCCCATTTGATGCAGGTAATCGTTGCCGGCGGCGTTGCTGTCGCCGGTTTGCGTCCCGGTGCGGCACCGGCTCCCGCTTTCCCCTCCACTTTACCGCTGATTCGTGGTTTTCGGGCCATACGTCATCAAACTCGATTGCTTACAGTCAAATTGGGCGCTTGCAGCCAATTCGGGCTGCCTGATAGCACCCTCCGGCAACACGGCAAGCCGAAATCGGCGGCAGATGGCAAGAATGCCGCTACCTGTTACCAAATACACACAAGAACGGCCCTGATTTGCGTGACCGGCCCGCATTTGATACCTTACCCTCTCTGGGGGTACGATCTTGTCGGGGGGCAGGTCATGTCCAAATTGAATCTTGAAGCCTTTTCCAAGGCTCCGCTCAACACCGAACCTTATGAATACATGGTTGTCCGCGACTTTGTCGACAAGGGCGCGCTTAGCGATGCCCAGACGAGTTATCCGGAAGTTCCAGGACCAGGCTCGCACCCGCCCGGCGGGCTTGAGATCAGGGATGGTTTCAAGTCGCTGATTAACGAACTTGAGGGGCCGGAATTCCGCAAGGCGGTTGAAAAGAAGTTCGATGTCGACCTGACGGATCGCCCCACCATGTACACCGTGCGCGGATACTGCCGGGCGCGCGACGGAAAAATCCATACAGATTCAAAGACCAAGATCATCACCGTGCTGTTGTACATGAATGACAAGAGCTGGCCGAGTGATACCGGCAGGCTGCGCATCCTGCGCAATGGCACCGATCTTGAGGATTATGCCGACGAGGTCGAACCGGCCGGCGGTACGCTGATTGTCTTCAGACGCTCGGACAATTCCTGGCACGGCCACCATTCCTTCGAGGGCCAGCGGCGCGCGATTCAGCTCAACTGGGTCACCGATCAGTCCGTCGTCGACCGCGAGCAGAACCGCCACGGCTTTTCCTCCCGCCTGAAACAGCTTTTCAAAGCAAGGGGCTAGGGCTGCGACCAGCGGGGATTCCCGCAAAAAGCGTATAAAACCGGACCCGGGCTGGAAATTTGCGTGCGCAGGGAACACATACGGGGTGGAATACGGCGCTGACCGCCTGACAACCACGCGGTCAGGCGGTATAGCTTGACCTGAGATTCCCCCAGTGCCCGGGATTCCCTTGGGTACAGCGGCAACCTCCTGTGTAACCGTTCCACTATACAACATTAAGAGCCGGCGATGTCAGACAAAGATACCAATCCCGAGCATTCGAAAGTCATCATCATCGGCTCTGGCCCCGCCGGCTATACCGCTGCGATCTATGCTGCACGCGCCCTTCTGGAGCCGGTCCTGATTGCCGGCCTAGAACAGGGCGGCCAGTTGATGATCANNTCACCACCGAGGTCGAAAACTACCCGGGGTATGCCGACCCCGTTCAAGGCCCGTGGATGATGGATCAGATGCGCCAGCAGGCAGAAAATGTCGGCGCCTCGATCGTCAACGACCATGTCATGAAGGCTGATCTCTCCGCCCGCCCGTTCCGCCTGGAAGGCGATTCCGGCAAGGTCTATACCTGCGATGCGCTGATCATCGCCACCGGTGCCAAGGCCAAATGGCTTGGCCTGCCGAGCGAGCAGCAATTCATGGGCTTCGGCGTTTCGGCTTGTGCGACCTGCGACGGGTTCTTCTATCGAGGCAAGCATGTCATCGTCGTTGGCGGTGGCAACTCTGCGGTGGAAGAAGCACTCTATCTCTCCAACCTTGCCTCCAAGGTCACGCTGGTACACCGGCGCGACGAATTGCGGTCGGAAAAGATCCTTCAGGAACGTCTCTTCGCCAAGGAGAATGTCGAGTTCATGTGGAATCATGAACTGGCGGAAGTCACCGGCAATGAAGGCATGCCGCCTGCGGTTACCGGTGCCCGCCTCAAGCACAGCCAGACCGGCGAAATCACCGAAATTGCTGTCGATGGTGTCTTCGTTGCCATCGGTCATGCACCGCAGACCGAACTGTTCGAAGGCCAGTTGAAGAAGAAGCCTTCCGGCTATCTGTGGACGGCGCCCGATTCCACTGCGACGGAAATTCCCGGCGTTTTTGCCGCCGGCGACATCACCGACGAGATTTACCGCCAGGCGGTCACCGCCGCCGGCATGGGCTGCATGGCGGCCCTTGAAGTCGAGCGTTACCTCGCAGCCCGGGAAAGCGTGGCAGAGGCTGCCGAATAGGCTCGATATTGAGACGGTCATCGCCATCACGGGGATGATGACGGAGAACGGTCATGGACTGGGACAAGTTGCGGATATTTCACAGCGTCGCCGACGCCGGCAGCTTTACCCATGCCGCCAACCAGCTCAATCTGAGCCAATCGGCCATCTCGCGGCAGGTAAGCGCCCTTGAGTCCGATCTCGGCGTTCCGCTTTTCGCCCGCCACGCCCGCGGCCTGGTGCTGACCGAACAGGGCGAAACGCTCTACCATACCGTTCACGACGTGCTGCTGAAGCTTCAGCGAACCGTCAATTCATTGACGGAATCGACTGAAAAGCCGACCGGCAAGCTGCGCATCACCACCACGGTGGGGCTGGGAACAAGCTGGCTGACTTCCCGCATCCACGAGTTTCTCGATCTTTATCCGGAAGTCCAGGTCGAGTTGAATCTTCTGAATGAAGAACTCGACCTTGCCACAAGGCAGGCTGATTGCGCCATCCGCCTGCGTCAGCCAAGCCAGGCCGACATCATCCAGCGCAAGCTGTTCACCGTGCATTTCCACATCTATGCCTCCCCCGGCTATCTCAAGCGCCACGGGCAACCGGCAAGCGTCGACGAACTCGACGATCACCGCATTCTGGCCTTTGGCGAAAACGCGCCCGCCTATCTGGCCGACATGAACTGGCTGAAAACGGTCGGACGGCCGGAAAACAATCCCCGCATTCCGGCCTTCGAGGTCAACAACATCATTGCGTTGCGCAAGATCACCGAACAGGGTGCGGGCATTGCCGTGCTGCCCGACTACGTGGTCGAGGAAGGCCACACCGTGATACCACTGCTGCAAAGCGCCGATGTGCCCAGCTTCGATACCTATTTCTGCTATCCCCAGTCGATGCGGGGTTCGGCAAAACTCACGGCCTTCCGCGACTTTCTGATCTCCAAGGCCCGCCACTGGGAATTCTGAGTCATCGCGCGGGGGGCTGTGCGCCTAGACGTCTGCACTTGTCTGTCTTCATCGCGTTCTCTAACGTCTGGCAAGAAGAGGTTATAGGGAGAAGAGCGATGCGGCAGGCAGTTCATTCATTCAGCAGGATTATTTGGTCATGGACCGCCGCACGGCAGATGGTGGTTTCCTGCCTGCTGCTGATTGCCGTGACTGCAAGCGCCCAGGCCCAGCTCAACATTCAGATCGGTGGCAGCGAGGCGGAGTTCAGGCAGTGGCTTGCCCGTGAAGGCTACGACCGCATCGATACCAACAAGATCGGACTTTCTTCCTCCTCCTTCGATGCCTGCAAGGACGGCAAGCGCTACCGCGTCAAGTTTGAATGGACCGGCAAGGTTGACCGCAAGGTGATCGGCAACTGCCGCAGCGTGCTCGATGAAGCAGCCGTGCGCAAACAGCTGCGGCAGGCCGGCTACCGGCGCATTACCATCGAGGACCGGGCCGGAAAATTCCTGGCCATTGGTTGCCGTGACGGCGACCGCTACCGCGTTGAGGTGAACTATTATGGTGATATCGGCCGCGAGCGCCGTATCGGCGAATGCCAGGATGCGCTTTCACCCCAGGACATCACCGCCCGGCTTGAGGAGCAGGGCTATGACCGCATCAACTTCACCAACCGCCAGCTGCCACGCTACGTCGCCGAAGCTTGTCTGCGCCGTGACCGGATGGAACTCGTCATCAACCAGCTTGGCGACATCGTCTCATCCCGGCGCATCGGTGCCTGCCGGGGGGCGCTCGACAGGGACGGTATCGTCAGCAGGCTGCGCGAGGACGGTTATGACGACATCGCCGTCATCGATGCCAGGCTGCCGCGCTATGTCGTCAGTGCCTGCAAGGGACCCATGCGCTTCGAGGTCACCCTCAACCGCTGGGGCGAGATCACCAATCAGGTCCGCACCGGTCGCTGCCGTACCGAATTCACCGCAGCCGAGGTGGAAGAAAGCATGCAAAACAGCGGCTATACCAACATCACGGTGATTGAGGAGAAAGACCGTTTCATCACCCGCGGCTGTCAGGACCGCCGCCTCCGTCACGTCGTGCTGGCCCGCAACGGCAAGCTGATCGAAGAGCGTGAGCTCGGCCGGTGCAACGGGCTGGAGATCGACGATCTAGGCGATGTCCTGCGCAAACGTGGCCTTTCCCGCCTGCAATTCTCCGTCGAAGGCTGCGAGGGTTCCCAGCGCGTGCGCATTCGGTTCGATGAATTTGCAAACCGGATATCGAAGGAGCCCATCGGCAGATGCGGCAACTAGGGCAGAGGAAACGGCTGCATGCTCGGCTATCTGAGCAATCACTGGCAAGGCAGGCAGTCGCTCACCTGGAGCTTCTGGGTCAATCTGGTTGGCCTGCGGGCTGCCCTGTTTGGGCTGCAGCACCTGCTGACGCCTGAAAAGGGCGGCGACTACAGCGACCATGCTGCACTGGTTCTCACCCTCTCCTTCCTGATCAACGGTCCGCTGCTGGTCTGGCAGATCGTCGGCGTCATCCGCGCCAGCGATCAGTTTTACAGGCACACCGGCTCCCAGGCGCTTGTCTGGGGCGCGCAGATCTCCATGGTGTTGATCTTCTTCCTGACCGCCACCTACGCTCTGCAATCCTGGCAATTCACCCTCAAGGTGCCGGAAGAAGAGAATTTCCTGACCCGTATGGACCGCGAACACGCCGAAAAATACGACCTGACGATCGAGGGAAATGCCCTGCGGCTCACCGGCTCGATCGAACTGGGTTCAACCCGCCGCGTCGGCGAATTGCTCGAAAAGAGCCCCGGCGTCCAACTGGTGATCCTGGAAAGCGATGGCGGCAATATTTACGAAGGCCGCGGCCTTGCGAAGCTTTTTGCTGCAAGAAAACTGGCAACAAGGGTCGATACCCGGTGCAGTTCGGCCTGCACCATCGCCTTTTCCGGCGGGACGCAGCGCAGTATATCGCAGACCGCCAGGCTCGGGTTCCACCAGTACAAGGTCGATGCCGATTACGACATCGTCGTCACCAATCCGTTGAAGGAGCAGGAACGCGATCTTCAGCGCTTCAGGGATGCGGGCTTCAGCGAAGCTTTTCTTGAGCAGGTGTTTGCCAGCCGGCCGCAGGAAATGTGGTTTCCTGTTCCCGAAGAACTACTGGCAGCCGGTGTCGTGCACCAGGTGGGCGCCGACGGAAGCAGCGGTCAGTAGAAGATCTTCTCCGTCTTGCCGACCTCATCGTAAAGGGCAGCCACGTGCTCGCCATAGCCATTGTAGAGCAGTGTCGGCACGCGCTCGCCGGTATGCAGCACCCGCTCTGTCGCCTGGCTCCATCTTGGGTGCGGCACCTCCGGGTTCACATTGGCCCAGAAACCGTATTCGGCAGGCGCAAGCTGTTCCCAGAAGCTGACCGGCCGCTCATCGGTGAAGGTGATCTTGCGGATCGACTTGATCGACTTGAAACCGTATTTCCACGGCAGGGCAAGCCGAAGCGGAGCGCCGAACTGTTTGGCAAGCGGTTTGCCGTAGGCGCCAGTGACCATGAAAGCGAGATCGTTCGTTGCTTCAGCCAGGGTGACGCCCTCAACATAGGGCCAGGGATACCAGAACTGCGCCTGGCCGGACGCCATCTCCTTGTCGTGGAAGGTTTCAAGGCGAATGTATCTGGCGCTTGAAGCCGGCTTTGCAAAGTCGACCAGCGCCTTCATCGCAAAGCCCGACCAAGGGATGGTCATCGACCATGCCTCGACACATCGGTGGCGGTAGAGCCGTTCCTCGAGCGGCATCGCCTTCAGCAGATCGTCGATGGCGATGGTCTTTTCTTCCTCCACCATGCCATCAATGCGGATCTCCCAGGGCCGTATCTTCAGCACCTGGGCGGCATTGTGGATTTCCTTGTGCGAGCCGAATTCATAGAAGTTGTTATAGCGGCTGTTGACTTCTTCTGGCGTCAGTTCCCGGTCGAGTTGATAGGACTGGTTGCGCGGGACGGGATAGAGCCCGGCAGACGGATCTTCCTCTGCAGCCGCAGCCGCAAGCGGCACCATCAAGCTGCCGGCCACCCCGCCAGCCATACCGATACCCATGCCGGCCAGCACCTGCCGGCGATTGAGGAACATGTCTTCAGGCGTCGCCGCGCTCTCGCCGACATGCCAGTCTGGTTTTCGAAGAATGTGCATACCCGCTACCTCCACCGGTTTCTTAGACCAAGAGAAGCTGACACGGGAATTCAATTCTCCGCGAGAATTGGAAGATCAGGGAAAGCAGAGATTCTAACGGTTACTTTTTGCCCTGGATGGCACCGCGGTCATCGAGCTCTTCCTCGTCGGCGCAAAGGTGCTCGTGCTTGCTGGTCTCGAAACCGTTCCAGCTGGTATAGTAGTTGTCGGGATCCTGGATTTCCCCGCAGCGTGTCACGCTTGCCAGGTTACGGGGAATGCGGATCAGCGGGTCGGCGACCCGGTCGCGCTCGATCAGCGTATTGGCGCTGCTCTGGCCGAAGGAGTAGCGCAGGCCAAGCCAGGCGCTGTGGTATTCGTCCTCACCGGCTTCCGCCTCACCGAAGAGGCTCCAGCCGCCGCCACCTTCCGGCATGAACTCGAAACTGACATTGGCAGCATGGCCACGCGATGTCAGCCGATGGCCGAGCGACCCGCGCAGATTGTCCGTGAAGTAGTAGGAGAAGTCGACCTCATCGACAAACTCGGTCATCACGTGCTGACCGAACTGAACACCGGCAAATGCATCAATCGTGAAGCGACCGCTGTACAGCGAGCCTTCCACGCCCATCCGCCCGGCATGCTCCGGATTGACGTAGCCCCAGTCGCCATAGATGCCGAGCAGGCCCACATCAGGATTGCGGTAGAAGAGATGTAGCCCCGCTGCCGCGCTGGTATAGCTCTCGCGGTAAAGGCCAATGCCGAGATCAAGCTGTGCGCCGAAGCTGGGAGCAAACGGCATCGGCGTCGCAACCGACGCGATGAACATGTGATTGGAATTGCCGCCAATCGCCCCGCTTACCGCGCTGAACTTGAAATTGATGCCATCGACCGCCGGCTTCTGCTCGGCGACAGGGGTGGGATCAATCATGTTGATGCCATCGGAACCTGCAAGATCTGCAGCCGAAACCGGGCTTGCCAATGCGGCAGCCACGGCCATTGCCGAACCCCAGCGCTTGATCCAAGTCCTCATCAATGGACGGCCCACCATCCCCGATTACATCGAAAGCCCGGGGCAGCCCTCCCCAGACAAGTAGTTTTACTAGGCCAGTTTCTCCGGGCTGGCAAAGAAAATACCGCTTTTTCCCGCCCTGGGCAGATGTCAGGTGCCTGATAGCTGCCCACTGTGGCAATCACGCAACGCTTCCCCGGCAAAAGCCTGAAAAAACAGCGTTTCATTAACCATGAGCCGGCGCTGAAACAGGCTTCCGCTGGCTACAGGCCCGGCTTGCAGAGAATCAGAGGTTGCTAGCGCAGGGCAGCGCAGAATCGCTGGATTCGCTCGCATGCCTCGGTCAGATCCTCTGTGCTCGTGGCGTAGGAGATGCGGAAATTCGGCCCAAGCCCGAAGGCCGAGCCATGCACAACGGCAACGCCTTCGGTTTCCAGGAGTTCGGTAACGAAATCCTCGTCCGTCTCGATCACCTTGCCCGACGGCGCGGTTTTGCCGATACACCCTTTGCAGGACGGATAGACGTAAAACGCCCCTTCCGGCGTCGGGCAGGAAAGCCCCGTTGCCTGGTTGAGCATGGAGACGACGAGATCGCGGCGTTCTTCGAAGACCTTTCGGCGTTCTTCGATGAAGTCCTGCGGGCCGTTGAGCGCTTCGACAGCCGCCCATTGGGCGATCGAGCAGGCACCGGACGTCTGCTGGCCCTGGATCATGTCCA
>JAGRLQ010000190.1 GCA_020441735.1 Nitratireductor sp. | reverse complement strand
GGTATCGAGACGTTCTCGGCATCGAAATCACTGATAGGAAGGCCCATAGAAGCGCCCCAGACGGCCTGTCAGCGGGCTTTGACGCCCGGTTGGACTGGATACCTACCCACGAGCAAAACCACGCTGTATGGACCGCGAGAGCCTTTGCAGGGGGCGGCCTGATCATCAAGCATGGCCACTGCGGCATCCTCTGGCAGGGCAGGGCCTATCACATGCACCGCAACGGCGGCTTTCAACACGCCGATCCCGGCGACCGAAAGCTGCGGATCAACGGTTTCTGGATTCACAAATGTCTCAAGTCACTCTGACGGCTGGGCCGTTCGGATCGGTCCAGCATGTCGAAATGCCGCTGGGCCTGTCGATCCGGGACATTGCCGGAAGGATCAGCAAGGCGGGCACGATCCTCAGTGCCTTTCTGCGCAGTCCTGAAGGGGCAAAACAGCAGTGGGAGTGGGTTGATCCGGCAAGGTGGCCGTTTATCAAGCCGAAGGGCGAGAACTGTCTGCGGTTTGAATATGTTCCTGCTGGCGGCGGCGGCCGAAACAATGTCTTCGGCACCATTGCGGCGGTTCTGGTTACGGTAGCAGCGCCATATCTCGCCGGGGCGGCCACTACGGCCTTGGCTGGGGCGGGTGCTTTTCTGCTGGGATCACAAGCCGCAGCGCTTTCTCAGGCAGCCTTCACCGCAGCCTTTGCCATTGGTGGTTCCCTTGGTGTCAGCAAGCTGTTCGGTGGCGCACAGGCCGCTACCGGACGCATCAGCAGGCCATCGGATGATGCGCAGTCCGCATTCCTCAATCTGGACAGTGACATCAATGTACTGGCCAAAGATACACCGCCGCCTAAAATCCGGGGTTATCGCCGCGTCTCCCTGCCATCTGCCTGTGCGCCGCACAAGTATCTCGAAAACGGTCAGGATGTGATTGAGGTCTGTCTGGTCGCATCGGGCTACCACTCCGCTGCCAACGTGAAGATCGGCAAGGTCGATATCAATCAACTCGATGGCGTCGAATACCAGATCAGAGACGGTTCTGATGCCGCAGCGCAACAGACGCTGATCAAGCGTGTGACAAAAACCACCTCAGTCGGAGAGGAGTTCAAAAAATTCACTACGCAGTCGGAATCCCTTGTTCTGACAGATCAGGTCAACCCAGAAAATTCCGAACCGGCACAGATTATCGTCGCACCAGGCTACAACGAGAAGATCGAACAGATCACGCTGCGGCTGCAGTTCGATCCGCTGCTTTACCAGTCAAGTGACACCGAACTGGTGCGGGTGCCGATCAGAATATCGATGTGGCAGAAATCGGCACCGGAGACCGTACATAACCTGCCGGAGATAGCGGTCATTGGCCGTTCGACCACGCGCCTTCCAAAAGAGATCAAGCTGCGCTGGGATGATGGCTTCGGGTTTGTCTCGGCTTCAACGGATTTCCGGTACGAATTCTGGCGTGAGGTTCCGGCCACTTCCGATACGCTGTCCGATGGTTCATCGGGAACGCAGTGGGAAGCCCATTCGATGTTTTCGAGTGGTTCCGGCTATCGAGATACACAGAACATCTTCGCCACGCTGGATGGCGTCAACGTTACCCTCGATCCGTCCGTTATCCCAAAAGGTGACTATGAGATCGGCGTCACCGTTGGGATGCCGGTTCGCGATGTTCAGTTCAGTTCCTCAACTTATGCGCTCAACGGTACGGTGCGCAGCCTGTTCCGGGGTAAGGACAATTCTGGCCGTTGGCAAAAGCCGGAAGCGCAGGATGGCGTGTTCGGCGGAGCAACCTTTGATTATGGTGTCATGGTGGTCAAACGCCGCCCGGTCGAGGCACCCGGCTTCTGGCAGATGCCGATCAAATTTCGTGGCGTCTCTGCGAAGAACATCACTCTGGAAATCGGAGCCTATACCTACGACTGGGGTGGCTCGGCCTGGGATGACCTGTCGATCACAAAAAATCCGACGCCGCATTACCGAGACACGCTGCGGGAAGTTCAGACATTCCTTGGCGTCGATACCTCACTAAATGCCGATGATGAATTTCTGGCATGGCGGCAGGAGTGTGAGACCAAGGGCTACGAAGTCAACATGGCCTGCGCCGGGCAGCCACTAAACGAAGTGCTGGAAAGCATCGCGACGGCAGGGCTGGCAACAAAGCGGTTCGGAGCAGGATACGGGATCGAATACTTCCGCAACCGGGACGATGAAACGCCGGAATGCACGTTCACGCACCGCGACAGCAAGATCAGTTTCACCCGGCAGTTCCCATACAGCCCCAAGGGTGCGGTGATAAAATATGAGGACGAGGACAACGAGTATGTAGAGGCCGAGGCGCAGGTCAACAATCAATGGAAAAAGACCGATCTCGGAGCCAACAAGATCATATCGCTACCGCAGGTAACGAGCCGCGAATGCGTCAGGCGGATCGGTGCGCTCGACCTGCTGCAGGATGCTTACCAGGACACGATCTGGAACATCGAAACCGGCCCGGCAGGATATCACCGCAAACGCGGTGCCATGATCGGGGTGATTACCGATCTCGATACCGATCATGCACATGGGTTCTTCATCCGTCAGGTAACGGGGCCACGTTCGGTTGCGGTTGACCGGGCCGTGGCGGCAACCAGTGAGGATGCACTGGATAGCATCTCCGACCTGACCCTGATTGAGGATCTGCTGATTGCCGGTGAAACGGCTGTGGCGCACATTCTCGAACCCGATGGTCTCAACACCTACACGATTGCGTCGGTAGCGGAGAACGTCATCACCTTCACCGAGGATTTGCCAGAAAGCTGGGACGTTACCGAGCCTGTCGAGGGTTCCGACGAAACCGTCACCTATCCGAGAGAAGCACTTGCAGGCACCCGCATGAGCGTTGCCGCAAGGGATGACCTGTTCAGGAAAATGATCGTGCTCGATGTCGATCGCCAGTCTCAGGGCGGCGCGTCGATCAAGGCAGTTGAATACCGGCCCGAGATTGCGGCCTGGCTGGAGAAATATCACCCATGACCGCTACACGGGCAATTTCCAAAACATCCCCGGTGAACGGTGCAGTCTTCACGGCCAATATGGCCGATACCGTCAACACCATGTTCGGCTATCTGGCCGGGGTTGCGGTGACGCCAGCAGGAACAAACGCCTACACCTTCACGCTGGAAATCACGACCGGCTTTACGGGACCGACCGATGGCATGACGGTTTCGGTGAAAATCCCGAACACCAATACCGGAGCTGTCACCTTCAACGTTGCCAGCACTGGTGCAAAGGCTGTTGTTCAGGCCAATGGCGATGCTTTTGTTGGCGGGGAGATCGAAGACGGAACGGTTTACACGTTCGTCTTTCTGGAAAGTGATGACGAATGGCGTATCCAGAGTATCGGAAGCGGCTCATCTTCTTCCGGTTCCGGCCTTCCGTTCACCCGGTTTGAACTGTTCACGACAACCGGGGCATGGAGTTTCACGGCTCCTTATGACTGCGATGTCATGGTCATTGCGCAGGGTGCCGGTGGATCTGGCGGAGCTACAGAGGGCAGCACGAACCGGAGGGCGTCCGGTGGGGGCGCGGGTTCTCAGGCGGTTGCTCAGCGGGCAATGTCCAGCGGTGATGAAATCAGCGGGGTTGTCGGGGCGGGCGGGGCTGCTGCTGTTGCCACCAGTGTTTCAGACAACGGCAACGCGGGTGGTACGACTACCGTCACCAGTTCCGATATCTCAATCGCGATTTCTGCCGCAGGTGGCGATGGCGGAGAGGCGGGCGGAGCCGTCACGATGACCGGCGGCGTTGGCGGCACGGCTACCGGCGGCGACCGAAATTACTCCGGCGGGGCGGCTGGTGATGTTACCGGTGGAGCGCCAAGTCAGTCTGGTGGCGGTGCTCCGCCGTTCTTTGCCGATGGGGTAGATGCGGATGATCAGACCACGACCGGTGCGGGCCTTGGTGCTGAAGCGGCGACGGATGTTGTCGGCAATCCCTATCTCAACCCGGCCTCCATACCAGATGGCGGCGATGCGCTCTCAACAACCGGCAACTCCACGCTGGATGCAGTTGGGCGCGGCGCTGGCAGCGGTGGTGTGCATCGCACAGACAGCGGAACCCGGAACGGATATCCCGGCGGCGATGGCTGGGTTCTGGTCTGGTACACCGAGGCGACTTCCTGATGCCTCCGGTAGCTTTCCAAGGGCGTATCCCGGTCACGGGGCATACGACTCCAACACTTTCGGCTTTCAAGTCCACGAACTGGGACAACGATGCGGCGACGGTGCCTGGTCAAACAGCCATGGCGTTCAAATCCACTGATTGGGCTGATGATGATGACAATGCCGAACCGCAGGTGCGCGGGTTCAATGCAGCCTCGGACAACTGGAGCTAGACATGGCTGAAGTGAAGGGAATCAGCGTCTATCGGGAAGAAACCAATCCCGGCACGCCGGCGGGTGATAGCTTATATCTGGTCAAGGCCGCTGGTGAGGCATTCGCCAAGCTGCTCGCCACCAACAATGACGGCACCATCATAGCTGCCTTGGTAGGAACGCGCCCGCGTGGCGCCTATGACGCCGGCACTGCCTACACGCTCGGCGATGAAGTCACCTATGAAGGTTCGACATGGCTCTGCCTGCAATCAACCACAGGCAATGCTCCGCCGTCTCTGCCAACGACATCGAACAGCTATTGGACCCTTCGTGCGGCAAAAGGTTCTGACGGAGTGCAATCTTCCGATGGCAGTGTCGCTGACTTCATCGCCCTTACCGAGGCAGAGTGGGCGGCGCTTGGTTCCCCGGATTCCACAACAATCTACATCGAATATGAGGAGTAAAGCCTATGAGCTTTTCCAATCGCACGGCGCAAGCCCTGCTTAACTCACTGTTCGGCAAGACATCAAACTTCGGTGTTCTCGCCTCTGCGCCAACCATCTATGTCGCGCTATCCTCAACCACGCCAACTGAAGCCGGCGCAAACGTGACCGAGCCGAGCGCGGGCGCTTATGCCCGCGTCTCCACTGCGGCAGGTGACTGGAACGCTGCGACCGATGCAGATCCTTCTGTGGTCGATAATGCCAACGCCATCACCTTTCCGGCAGCGACGGCGGATTGGTTGTCCGGGGCGAATATCACTCACTTTGTTCTCTATGACGCATCCACTTCGGGCAACGTCCTGGGTTCCGGCGCATTGGATACTGCCAAGGCGGTGTTGAGCGGCGACACGCTTTCCTTCGCCGCCGGGGATCTGAGCATCTCGCTGGACTAATAACCTTGGGTATCTACTTCGGAGACAAACCAGCCAAGCGCATCTGGTATGGCGACCGGCCCGTCAAGGCGGTCTACCGGGGCGCGCAAAAGGTGTGGCCGCTCAACGTCTGGGTTGGCGCACTGGTTGCTGACAGCATTCTTTCCGGCAATGCCGTTCTCGCCAGGGCGGTTGCGGGCGGTCTGGTTTCCGTTTCCGACATCGTGGCCAATCCATCCCGGCTGCGCGGTGTGACGGGCGATGTCATCGTCGGCTCGGTGCTGGCAGCTACCGCGATGCGGACAAAATCTGCTACCGGAGCGATTGTTGCGCAGTCAGATATGCAAGCTGCGGCTTCGATCCTGACGCAGAAATTTGCGACGGGATCACTTGATGCGATTTCCGCTGTGCTCGCCGCAGCTTCGCGTGATCGGGCGGTGGCTGCCGCCCTTCTGGTTTCGTCTGCCATGTCTGCGCCGGCAAGCAGGCTGCGCAGTGTCGTTGCTGGCACGACTGCGATCTCGGCGATTGCCAATGCACCGGCGTTGCGGTTTCGCGAGGTCTCGGGCGGTTTTTCATCGGCTGCCGCACTTGCTGCTGATGCCACGGTTGAAGCTGCTGCTGCGGTATATTCCTACATCGGCAAGAGTTCTGAAATTGGCACACTCACGACCAGTTTCAATTTCGGCAGCTTTGTATTCCCAAGTGCGGGACTGGCACTTGTCGGCGTCGGCGGTCGCTATATTTCCGGCGTTAGCAACTGGAACGGCCTGACGATTGACGGCAATGCCGCGACCAAGATCACGCCGGACCTTACAGGCGGAACACAGCCTGTTGCCATCTATGCCCGCGCACTGACCGCAGGCGGAACATTCAACGTCACTGGTCAGACCGCTGCAAATCTCTACTCCGCAAGCTGTTTCGTGGCATTCATCACGGGTGGGATTTCAGCAACGCCGGCTGATAACGATCAATTTGGCTCCGATGGCACAAGCACGACCGTTTCCAACACGGTTGATATTGCAGCCAACAGCATTGTGCTGAATGTCTCCCTGTTTGATCAGCGCGCCACCACAATGAGCTACAGCGCACTGACGGAAGATGACGAAACCACTGGCCTCTATTACCGCATGACATTTGGTCATCTGGAATTTGCGTCATCCCAAACAGGCTACGGGATCACGTCCACGGCAAACGCTGCTGCCCGTCGCTCCATGGTCACTGCCGTTTTGGACATGACGGTCTAAGAAAAATCAAAAGAGGCAAAGCAAGGTGACACAACCAGACCACTGCACGTCATGGCCTGATCGCCTGCTCGGGCTTGACTGGTCGATGTGCTGCCTTGCCCATGATATTGCATACGAAACCGGCCTCGACCGGCTGGAAGCCGATCTTGCGCTTTACAAATGCGTAGGATGGGAAATCGGCTTCCGCATCATGGCGATCGTGATGCTTGCCGGTGTTCGCATCTTCGGCGGCAAATACTGGAAAGCCGCGCGGCGTTAAATCGCAGCTCTCATTCTGACTGACAAACCACTCGCAAGAGGTGACCAATGGAACGCATCATCGTGCATTGGACGGCCGGCTCGCATCGTGCGGGCAAGCTCGACCGTCAGCATTATCATTTCATCTTTGAGGGTGACGGCAGCGAGGTCGTCGGCGTCTGGCCGATCTCGGCCAATGCCAGGATCTCGGGTTCGCGCTATGCCGCCCACACGAAAAACTGCAACACCGGCTCGATCGGGCTTTCCATGGCCTGCATGGCGGGTGCTACGGAAAGGAATTTCGGCCGCTATCCGATGACCGAGGCGCAATTCGAGGCGATGGCGGCCAAGGCTGCCGAGCTGGCGATCGAATACGGCATCGAGGTCACGCCAAAAACCGTCCTATCTCATGCCGAGGTCGAAAAGACGCTTGGCATCAAGCAACGCGGCAAATGGGATTTTACCGTCCTGCCGTTTCGAACCGATCTCAAGGGGGCAAGGGCCTGCGGCAACTATTTCCGCGAGCGGGTACGCGATCACATGGCCGAGCGCCAGGCGCCGCCGATGGCTTTCCTCGATCCGGCCGAGGGCGAGGTCGATGCGATGCTGGCCGATCACGACAAGGGGTTTCACCAGTCGTCAACACAAGTCATGGCCTCGATCGGCGGGCTTGCCGGTGCCGGCGGGATCGCTGCCGACCTGTTCGGCGTCATCGAAAACCCGGCCGTGCAAATGGTGCTGATCGTGACGGTGGCGATCGCGGTCTTGTGGATCATCCTCGAGCGCCGGCGCAAGGCGAGCCAGGCGCGCGAGATCCGCATGATGCGCGGCACGTTTGACGGGCTGGCCGAATGAGCCGGATCTGCAACCTGTTTTTCAGGCCGCCGGATCCGATCGAGGTGAGGCTGTATGACCGCCATGCCAGGCGGCCATTGCGCGCCTGGGTGAAAATCCTTGCTGCTGGAATCGTTTTCGGCATGCTCTTGCTGCTGGCATCGCAGGCATTTGCTTCACCGGCGGGCGGCCGGCCGCTGCATCTGCCCGGCAGCCAGGCGGTGGCCTTTGGTGGCAATCGCTTTGACGTTTCCTTGCGGCCGCAATCGGTTGCCGGCCTTGCCCGTCATGCGGCAATGGCGCGGCTTTCGGGCCTGCATGAGCGCCACAACCGCCGCGATCTGCGCCGCGTGCTCGGTGCGGATCCGGTCAAAAAGCCCTGGTGCGGCTATGCAATGGCCTATGCCGTCGAAAAATCAGGCGGCCAGCCGGTTGCTGGTTATCCCAGGGCGATCGCCTGGCGCCATTTTGGCCGGCCGGTTGAACGCCACCTGGCGCGCAAAGGCGACATTGCGGTGATCAGGACGCGGCGCGGCCATCATGTGACGCTGGTCGATCATGTTGCCGGCGGCAGGCTTTACGGGCTCGGCGGAAACCAGTCGAACCGTGTCAAGATCTCGACTTACCGGCTTTCGGCCGTTGTGGCGGTGCGGCGATGAGCGATTACGACGCCAGAAAGAACGCTGCCGAAAGCTACGACGCTGCGCTGAAAGCGATACGGCTCGAAAAGATCAAGTCAGGCGAGATCAACCCGATTGTCCGCGAAGTAACCATTGGCGATTGCCGGTTGATACAGGGCGATTGTCTGGCCATCATGCCCACGCTTGGGAAGGTGGATGCGGTTGTTACCGATCCGCCGTATGGCGTTCTTGATGAAGCATGGGACGCCATGAACAAGACCGAACTAGCGGCGTTTACGATGCAATGGGCTGGCGCGGCTCGCAAGATTTCGGACCGCGCAGTTGTCTTTTTCGGTCAGCGCACAAGGCAGACAATCCAAGACATACTTTACTTAATTTATCCAGAGATACGGCAAGTCATTTGGGCGAAAGGCGGCGGGACCGTTGCTGATGATGGCATGTTCTATTCGTATGAAAGCGCATATTTTTGCAAGCCGACATCGGAGCCTGAAACGCTTGTCGGGCCGAAATCAATGCGATTTGCAGCGGCACTGAAGGCTTGCAGGCAGCGCGCCAAAATGTCTCGCGGGCAAGTTGATATTGCGGTGCGCGGAAAAAAACAGGGCTTTGTTACCGGTGGGAAGAGGGGTGTTGCTTGCCGACAGATGACCAGTTGCCCGCAATCTCCGCAGCGATGAACCTGGATGGCGAGTTTTTGGAATCGCTCTCCGAGGCTCGTAAAGAGCGAGACGCAAACATCGCCGCGAACCTACAGCGAACGATTGAAGGCGCGGCCAAAAAGCTGGACGTGTTTCGATACCCATCGCCAAGCGGGATCGGACACCCCACATCAAAGCCAGTCGCCCTTATGCGTGATCTCTGCGAGATCATTGGAGGGCAAACCATTCTCGATCCCTTCATGGGCAGCGGCACGACCTTAGTCGCCTGCGCCAAGCTAGGCCGCAAGGGCATCGGCATCGAACTTGATCCTGACTATTTCGACATTGCCTGCGAGCGTGTCCGCAAGGCTTACGATCAGCCCGATTTTTTTGTCTCATCGCCAGGTGTGCCGCCTGCAGTGCAAGAGGATATGGGTCTGTGATCTGGCGGTTTGTCTCGCCCTTTCTGCCGGCATGGGCAACGCCGCCGGTGCTGGTGGCGATCGTGATGGCGATTTTGTGCAGTGCGCTTGCTGTGCAAACCCTGCGGCTCGATGCGGCCGCCGCAAGCGCTGCCGGCTTCAAGATCGAGCGTGACAATCTCAAGGCGGTGGTTGCCGAGGAACAGGGCAAACGGCGATCGCTTGCGGGAGCGGTGATCGAGGCGCGCGCCAGGCTTGATGAACAGGCTGCCGCCTCGGCCGAGATCCAGAAAAACCTGATCGATTATCTCGAGTTCCAGGCCGATCTTGCCGGCAAGCTCGCCGAACAGGCCGACGCAATCCGGGCGGCAGAAAGGAAGGACGGCCGTGAGGTCAGGACGTTTGACACGCGCGGGCTTTATTGAGCGCCGCCTTGTAATTGCCCGCGCCGGCTGCCTGGCGCTGGCCTTTGCCGCTGCCCTGCTGCCGCTTGCCGGCTGCGATCACACGCAAGAGGCGGCCGGATCTGCGGCGACCGAGGCGATCGATCAACGGGCGCGCGGCGAATTGGCCGGGGCGCAAACGCCGATCCCGATTGCCGTCATCGCCCGCCAGAAAGGGCCGGTTGCCGTCAAGCAGCTTGCCGATATGGATGAAGATCTCGCCCGCAAGCGCTGGCAGACCGATCGCAACCGGCTGCGCATGTGTGTTGCCAATCATGGCGCACTGGTCGACGAGCTGACCGTGCGCGGGATCCTTGACGAGATGACCAGGCGGGAGACCGGCGACAATGCGCAATCATGACGATGACGATCCGGCGCTCTATGCCGATTACATTTTCCCGAACAGGAAACCGGCTCGTGTCAATTTCAGGCCATGGCTGCCGGTTGTCGCGATCCTCGCCCTGATCTGGCTTTTGGGCGGCAAAGCCCTGGGCCAGACGGCCGAGCCGCATCTGCATGATCTGACCGATCCCAGGCACTTTTATCCGGTTGAGTGCTGTTCGCGATCCGATTGCCGGCCGCTGGCGGCTTCCGAGGTTGAGGTGATCGCGACCGTCATCGATGGCGAGATCCGCGACGGCTGGCGCTGGCGCAATGCGCAATCTGACCGGGTGCATGAATTTTACCACGGCGAGACCATGAAATCGGGTTCGCCGAGGGTTCGCCCGTCGCCTGACGGCCAGTTTCACGGCTGCGAATACAAATATTCGGGCGCCAAGATCTGCTTTTTCTATCCGCCGCACTTCTGACATAGGGAGCAATTCAATGGCTGAAAAGGAATTTTGTCCGCGTGGTATTGAAAGCGGCGGCGGACCGGACAGTCCGTTCAAGGCGCCCTTCAATGGTGAAATGGAATGGCTTGATGACGGCACTTGCTCTTACTGTGGGAGCATTTCCGAAGGGGCGTTTTTCAATGCCATCGAGGCGGGGGCCAAGATCACGCCAACCGACAAAAGCTATAAGGCATACATTGATATGCCAGGTGTTGGGCATAGGAAATTCTATTTCCAACATTTGTCGCAAGAGGGTCGAGCAAGGTTCATTGATCTGGTGAACAAAAAGAAGATCAATCTTGCCGAACCGGGTTATTTTTATGTTCCCCCATACTTTGCCGCGCCTTCCGCGCATGGAGCGGAGCGGTGAATTTTTCCGATCTTGAACCGGTGTTTTTAAAGCGCATTGATGACAAGCGTTTTCGACACGTTGACAGCATCGAGGACGCCGATGGCGTGCGTTTCCTGTGTCCCAAGTGCTTTGAAAAAAACAGCGGGCCGATCGGGACGCATGGGGTCATCTGCTGGTCGCCCGATGTGCCGCAAACAACCGAACCGACGCCGGGCCGCTGGCAGATGAAAGGCACCGGGTTTGCGGATCTGACACTCGTTGCCGGCTCGAGCTCGATTCAGATCAACGGTGATTGCAATGCGCATTTCTTTGTCGAAAACGGAAAGGTGAAAGACGCATGACGCCGGCACCAGAAATCACAATTCCCGCCGTTGTCACCACGGTCGGGCTTGCCACCTGGTTCGGCCATGATGTGACGTTCTGGACGGCGGTCGGGTGTGCTTGCGTGTTGAAGCTCGTTACCTCGGATCCGGTCACCGATCGCGATGGCCGTCCGCTCAAGGGCCGCGCCAGGGCGGGGCAATTGTTCGCCTCGTTTCTGGCCGCCGTCCTGCCGCCGTTTCTGGCGACCAAGGCGCTCGCCGAGATCCTGGCGGTGCAATCGCGCGTTGTCGAAAACCTGATCGCGGTCGGCCTGGTCATCATCGGCGAGGGGATCGTGCGCTGGATGATAAGGGTTTCCCAAAAGCCCGAGGGGCTGATCGAGCTTGTCTTGCGGATCTATCGTGGCGGGGGGTCGGCCAAATGAGATTGCACCTTTCGCGCTGGCAGGTAATTGGGTTTGCCGTGTGGATCGCGGTCTTTGCCTGGGCTGCGGTGCCAACACATTACTGGATCGTGATCCGCTCGGTGACGGTGACAGACCGCTATCTCGGGGAGCGCCTGCCGCAAAACCGGATCCTCGAGATCGAGCGCTCAATCAACGCCAATTTCCGGGCGACTTACACGATTGAGGAACAATGGCGCCAGGCAGACGGTGCCTGGCTGACGGTCAAGCAATGCCGCTCGCCATCGGTGATCCAGTACCGAACCGACAAGGCGCTGCCGGATCCGGTCACTGCCGGCTGGTGGGCCTGGGGGCCATGCGACGGGGTGCAGCCGCGCGCCACGCCAGATGATGGTGAGCTGCGGCTTTGCACCTGGCATCATGTGATGGTGTTGCCGTTCTTGTCGGTGCTTTCGAAATCGTCGCCGGGCACTTGCTCGGCCAGTTATCGCGGCCGGCTGCTGCCGCCGTGATCGCCTGCCTTGAACCAGCAGGCGTCATTGATCTGCCCCCCAAACTGGCCCGGTGCGAAAGCGCCGGGTTTTTTTCTTGCCCAAGCGGTGCCGGCAATGGCAGCCTGTTGCCGGAGGGGACATTGATCGAAACAAGGAGTGTTCAATGTCCGAAACTGTACCTGCCAATCAACGCGAGCTGGAAATCCTGATATCGGTCTCGCTCAAGCGGCTGACGGATGAGCAGAAAACAAAGCTTGGCGACCGGCGATGGTTCGAACGTGAGGCGGCCATTCACGAAGTTGCTGTGGAACTGGCGCAGACACTGTCCCGGCACTACGAGATTAGAAGCCGCCCCACCAAGTGGCAGGGGCCCAGCATGATATCGGAAGGGATGTGAAGGAGTGCCCGGTGTAATGGAGATCGCGGTCTACACGCTTGTAGGTGCGATGACTGTGGCGCACCTCGTCGGAATGGCATTGGCATTGCGGCTGGTTCTACGAACTCTGAAGTAGAACTACCCGTGAACACGCTGTGCCAATATTGTGTCACAGGTTACTGCAATGTTCTGCATTCGGTTGCAGCGAGACGCAGCGATCTGCAACAAACGACGTTTTAAATGGTTGCTGGTTTCACGGCAAAAGCGTCAAAAACCCCTTGTTTTCAGGATGCGCAACCTATATCCACGCCGGCGGAGAGGTGGCCGAGTGGTCGAAGGCGCGCCCCTGCTAAGGGCGTAGGCGGGTAACCGTCTCGAGGGTTCGAATCCCTTCGCCTCCGCCACTTGCCCCCGCGAAAGCGTTCTCACGATCCGGCTCTGGCCGGATTTTCCAGTTGTATTCGAGGGTTATGCGGGAGGGCCTGAGACCTGGCCCCGCTCCAGGG
>JAGRLQ010000189.1 GCA_020441735.1 Nitratireductor sp. | reverse complement strand
ACCGGGGTGACGAAGTTGGTGATGCCGGGGCCGTTCTGGGCCACCATCATCGACATCTTGCCCGTCGAACGGGAAAAGCCGTCGGCCATCATGCCGGCATTGCACTCATGCGCACAGTCCCAGAAGGTGATACCGGCCTGCGGAAACAGGTCGGAAATCGGCATCATCGCCGAGCCGATAATGCCGAAGGCATGCTCGATGCCATGCATTTGCAGGACTTTGACGAAGGCTTCTTCAGTGGTCATTTTCATGGCAGTGCTTCTCCGCTTCTTCCCATCAAGCCCGGGCGCAATAATGCCATCAGGCTATTGAATTGAAGCGACGATAGTGGCGCGGGTGAATATCCGTTAGGGCCAGATGGTGCCAAGATTGAAGCCATCTTCCTTCATCTGACCAACAGGGATGGCCAACAAGGGGCAGCCGACAACTGGAAGCACTATTTGCCCAGCTGGCGGTCGGTCAGTTCACGCAGGCGCTCAAGGCCGGGCGCGATGCGGTCTTCGGGGATCGATGAAAATCCGAGGCGGAAATAATTGGAGCGGCCGTTTTCCGTTTCCTGCGGGTTGGCCCAGAAGACCTGCCCCGACTCGATGATGATGCCGTCTTCAAGCGCAGCAATCTGCAATTTGCCGGTATCAAGCTCGGCAGGACCCTCGACCCAGAAGGAGGTGCCGCCGAAGCCCGGCCATTTTGCCCAGCCTGGGAAATACTGCTCGAGTGCGCTGCCCATGGTTTGCCAGCGGGTCTGGTAGGCCTTGTGCAGGCGATTGATCAGGGCGTCGTGATGGCCAAGGGCCAGAAACAGGGCGACAACGCGCTGATTGTTGCCCGGGGGATGGCGGAACATCAGCCGGCGCAGGGCGCGCAGTTCATCGATCAACCGGCGCGGGGCGACAATGAAGCCCATGCGCAGGCCCGGCATCAGCGATTTCGACAGGCTGCCAATGTAGATGACACGGCCTTCGCGGTCGCGCGATTTCAGCGCCGGGGTCGGCTCGCCGCGGTAATTGGTCTCGAACTCGTAATCGTCCTCGATGATCAGCGCATCGGTTTCCTCCGCCCAGGCGAGCAACTCCTGACGGCGTTCCGCCGACATGGTCACATTGGTGGGAAACTGGTGGCTTGGCGTGGTGAATACCAGATCACAGCCGTCGAGATGTTTGCCGGTACAGATGCCTTCGCCATCGACCGGTACATGCACGATGTTCTTCGTCTTCATGGCAAAGATGTTGCGCATGTCGGGATAGCCCGGATCTTCAACCGCGACCTTGCTTTGCGGTTTCACCAGCAGGCTTGCGACCATGTAAAGCGCGTTCTGGGCGCCCAATGTCACCAGAATCTGATCCCTGGAAGCCATGATGCCGCGCCGGGGCAGGATGCGCTGATGGATCTGCTCGATCAGCATCGGGTCGTCTTCGTTGTAGCGGTCCGATGTCCAGGCATCCATCCATTTGCGGTTCATCGCCTGGCGGGTACAGTCGCGCCATGCGGCGATGGGAAAAAGAGCCGCGTCTGCCTGGCCATAGATGAAAGGGTAGGGATATTCGTGCCAGTTGGGCGGTTTGGCGATATTACGCTGGCTTGCCGGGGTTACCCGCAGGCGCTTTTCCCAATTGACCGTGGAAGTGGTATTTTCCGTGCGTTCCCTCGATGCCGTGGTCCGCTCCAGTGCCCCGCGTCGAACATCGTCGGAAACATAGAAGCCGGAGCGCTCGCGCGATTGCAGGTAACCATCGGCGGCGAGCGCCTGATAGGCAAGCATTACCGTATTGCGGGAAACCTTCAGCCGCTTGGCCATGATGCGGGTCGAGGGAATCGGGCTGCCCGACGGCATCTGGCCGGAAAGCATGGCCGAGACCAGCATCTCGCGGATTTGCGCCTGCAGCGAGGTCATCTGCTGGCGTTCAACTTGAAAAAGGGTTTCGCGCACCCGATTACCTTTCAGTGGGGTTGGCGGAGGGCAGGCACAACTGGTTCTATCTCATGCAGAACGATTTGGTCAAATTGGCACCATATCTGGCCCAATTGCCGGTCTATATTCCGGTCGGGAATTATAATCTGGTGCCATGGCTCGAATGGCGGTCCGGGGTGGCAGTTCCAGCCTGCCGGTCTGTGCCGAAGTGACCTGCGCCGGAGTGAATTGATCGGTGGAGCCATTTCATCGCTTTTGCGCAAAGCGGGATGGTCCGGCGGAAAGCCTGCCTGTTGCCAGTATGCCTTTCTGCCAGTTCATGGCAATAGGGTCGTGGCAAAACAAACGCGTAAATGCTGGCGCAAAAATCGGAGAAGCTCGTTGCAGACAGATGCACCGGTTATTGTGGTTATCAACGCCGGGTCATCCTCGATAAAGTTTGCCCTTTATGCTGCGGCTGCTCCCGCCGAGCGGTTGGCAGAAGGGCAGATTTCGGGCATCGGCACAGGCAGTATCACGGCCGAAACACCGCAGGGGGCAACACAGCAAGCAGACGTGTTCGGCGCGCTGAAAGGCGATGCCGATCATGAGGCGGCAATCTCATGGCTGCTTGCTGGTCTGGAAAAGGGCGGGTTCGTCATTGGCGCTGCCGGCCACCGGGTGGTGCATGGCGGGGCGGCGTTTTCGGCTGCCTGCCGTATCGACCTTTCGGTTGAAAGGGAGATCGAGCGGCTGATCCCGCTGGCCCGGCTGCACAATCCGCACAATCTTTCCGCGATCCGCGCCGTTCGCGCGATCTGGCCCGATCTGCCGCAAGTCGCCTGTTTCGATACCGCTTTCCACACAACCCAGCCGGATCTCGCAACGACGCTTGCCCTGCCGCAGAAGCTTCGGGAATCAGGCATACGGCGCTACGGCTTTCACGGGCTGAGTTATCAGTCGGTCGCCGACCGACTTGAGACCGCGCTTTCAGGCGGGCTGCCAAAAAGGGTGGTCATCGCCCATCTTGGCAATGGCGCGAGCCTGTGTGCGCTAAAGGATGGCAAATCCGTTGCCACGACGATGGGGTTCACCCCGATCGACGGGCTGATCATGGGGACCCGGCCGGGGCTGACCGATCCGGGCGTCCTTCTTCATCTGCTGGAGGAAAAGGGCATGGACGTTCAGCAGATGAGCCACATGCTGCAGAAGGAAAGCGGCCTGCTTGGCCTTTCTGGCATCAGTGCCGACATGCGTGTGCTGGAGGCTTCCGATGAAGCTGCAGCGAAGTTTGCCATTGATGCCTTCTGCTACCGCATTGTGCGGGAGGCTGGGTCACTGGCGGCTGCCCTGGGCGGGCTTGATGCCTTCATCTTTGCCGGCGGGATCGGCGAGAACAGCGAAAAGGTGCGGGCGAAGGTGATGGAAGGGCTCGCCTGGCTTGGCGCCGAAATCGATGCTGCGGCCAACGGGGAACGGGCAGGGCGTGAACCGGTGCTGATTTCAACGAAAGACGCCAGGCTGCCGGTCTACATGGTTCGCACCGACGAGGAAGGTGTCATCGCGGCGGAAACGGCAAGGCTTTTGACAATTCACCAATGATCGCTTGACATAAGTTCGCTACCGAACTTTATTAGTTCTGTAGCGAACTATTGAGATGCGACATGGACTCTGCCAACTTCAACTCGGCTGGCGCCTGGGCAAAAAGATTTCATTTTGCCGCCCGTTCCGCCATCGGAGCAACGCTTCGGCCCTACGATGTTGGCGCGACGCAGTGGTATGTTCTGTGGCACCTTTTCCACGATGGTACGCTCGCCCAACGTGATTTTCTGAAACTGCTGCACATAGAAAAACCCACCCTTAGCGCGGTTGTCTCTACTCTCGTGCGGAAGGGACTTGTTGAGCAAAAGACAGACCCGGAGGATCACCGGCAAAAGCTTCTGTCCATTACGCCGGCAGGGCGTGCGCTTTGGGAAACTCTGCCCAATCCGATTGATATCATCCGAAAGACCGCCTTTGAGGGTATCGCGGAGGAAGACCTTGCGACTGTCGTTCGCGTGCTGAGCACGGGAACAGAGCGGCTGAACGGCCTTCTTGGAAAAGGAAACAAGTCATGAGTATTCTCGTAACCGGAGGCACTGGCCTGGTTGGAACCCGTCTACTCCCCAGGCTCGTTGAAGCGGGTGTGGACTGCCGTGCACTTGTTCGTACAGGCAAGCGCGTTCCATCCGGAGTTACGGCGGTGGAAGGTGACATCCTTGATCCATCTTCGCTGGCATTGGCGATGAAAGGCGTTGATGCCGTCGTTCACCTTGCTGCTGTTCTGCGCTCAGTCGACTCCACGCAAATCTGGTCGGTCAATGTCGAAGGCACACGCAATCTGATTGCTGCGACAAGGAAGCATGCACCCGGCGCACGGTTCATTATGGCGAGCACCGGCCTTGTCTACAACAAGGACAGCCTGCGCCCCAGCCTAGAGACCGACGATGTATCACCGGAGCGCGATTACCCAGCCAGCAAGGTGGCCGCTGAAAACCAGTTGCGTGAGAGCGGTCTTAACTGGTCGATCATGCGGCTTGGCTTCGTCTACGGAGATGGCGACGGGCATTTGGAGCAAGTTCCACATATTGCGCGGATTCTGAAACTGCATCCAGCCAACAGGTTGAGCATGATTCACCATCGCGACATCGCCTCGTCCGTGATGATGGCGTTGGATGGTACCCTGGATGGCAAGATCATCAATACAGTTGACGATGCTCCCATGACCATTTTCGAACTTTGCAAGGTGACCGGAACACCGGGGGAGCCCAGCGCTGCGGTGCTGACCAATCCCTGGTCGGGTGTCATGGATGGTGCACTGGCGCAAAGCCTCGGTTTCAAGCCGCAGGTCGCGACGACATGGCAAGCTGTCCGGGAGGGCGCGCTCTAGGCGGGACTTCCGCAGAGACGGGCTTGCTGTTAGCGTTCAAGTCAGTTTTCGCGCGTCACAGAATTGCCGGTGCTGGCCGCTTCCGGAAGCTAAATCTCGATCTGTTCCATCAGCGAACGGGGAATGATGACGCCCTTTTCTGCGACTTCGGCGCGGCGTATCACCCGGCCCTGGCCGGGCAGGCGTACGCCCTCCTGTTCCAGCATGGCGGCAAACAGCCGTTCGGCATTGCCGCCTGATTCCGACTTCTGGCGGGTTTTTGCCGGATCGAAAGCAAGAATGAACTCGCCGCCGCGCGCCGCGCCGCCATCGTTGAGATCGGTTTCGGCTGCCTCCAGGCTGAGATTTTCGCCCAACAGCGGGCCTGCCAGCAGTTCCACCATCATGGCAATCGACGATCCCTTGTAGCCGCCAAAGGCAAGCTGCGCGCCTTCGAGGATCTTCTCCGGATCATTAGTCGGGTTGCCGTCCGAATCGATGCCGACGCCGTCGGGCACAGGTTTACCATCGCGCTTGTGGATCTGGATATCACCGCGTGCCATGGTGGCACTGGCCTGATCAAAAGTAACCGGATCGCCTTCAGGCCGGGGCCAGGAGAAGGCAAGGGGATTGGTGCCGTAAAGCGGCTTCTTGCCGCCATGGGGCGCCACCGTCGGTTTGTAGGACGTACAGGCGATGGCGACGAGGCCTTTTGAGGACAGCATTTCCACTTCCGGCCAAAGTGCTGCAAAGTGGAAGGTGTTGGTGATGGCGGCAAGTGCAACGCCCTGTGCATGCACCAGTTCGGCGAAATCCTCCATCATCGTCTTGTGAGCGATCGGCGTGTAGCCGCCATCGCCATCGACCCACAGCACTGATGGTGCGGAGCGGTCGAGCAGGGGGCGTGCGGCGCCATTGACCTTGCCGTTCTTCAGCGACTTGCAGTAGCCGGGAATGCGGAACAGGCCGTGGCTGGAGCAGCCATCACGCTCGGCCATCCACACGACATGGGCAATCGCTTCGGCATTGGCATTGTCGCAACCGGCGTTCATCAATGCTGCCTTGGCCAGGGTCTTGGTGTCATCCAGTTTGAGCGTGACGGTACCGTCGGGCAAGGGTGCCTCCATCCATGGCAATCGGGATTCGGGGCAGCCTAGTGCGTTGCCCGGTAGGATGGCAATGGGTATTGAAGCCGCGGCTGAAGCGAAGGTTTGCCCGCTTGACGCGGTTTGTGCTTCGTGATTTTCAAGCTGTGAGGGAATATTGGGAGGAAAAATGGCGGCAGGCTACATTCTGGCAATCGATCAGGGAACGACCTCGTCGCGCGCCATCATCTTTGACAAGAAGCAGAATATCCGTGGTGTCGGGCAGAAGGAATTCACCCAGTATTTTCCCAAGTCGGGCTGGGTGGAACACGATGCGGAGGAAATCTGGCAGAGCGTGGTTGCCACCTGCAGGCAGGCCATCCGCAAGGCGAAGATCAAGCCTGCCGACATTGCCGCCATCGGCATTACCAATCAGCGCGAAACCACGGTGTTGTGGGACCGCAAGACCGGCAAGCCGGTACACAAGGCGATCGTCTGGCAGGACCGGCGCACGGTTGATATCTGCGCCAGGCTGAAGAAGGCAGGAAGGGAAGCGACCTTTACCCGCAAGACCGGCCTGCTGCTCGATCCGTATTTTTCCGGCACCAAGGCCGCCTGGGTTCTCGACCGGGTCAAGGGGCTGCGCAAGAAAGCGGAAGTCGGTCAGATCGCCTTTGGCACCATTGACAGTTTTCTCATCTGGCGGCTGACCGGCGGCAGGCGCCACGTGACCGATGCGACCAATGCCTCGCGCACGCTGATGTACAACATCCGCACCAACAAGTGGGACAAGGGGCTGCTGGACATTCTCGGTGTGCCGGCGGCCGTGCTTCCCGAAGTGCTCGACTGTGCCGCTGATTTCGGGGTCACGGAAAAGGGTATTCTGGGAGCTGAAATTCCGATCCTCGGCGTTGCCGGCGATCAGCAGGCGGCAACCATCGGCAATGCCTGTTTTGCGCCGGGAATGCTGAAGTCGACTTATGGCACCGGCTGTTTCGCGCTGCTCAACACCGGCAGCGATATCGTGCACTCGAAGAACCGGCTGCTGACGACCATTGCCTACCGGCTTGATGGCAAGACCACTTACGCGCTGGAAGGCTCGATCTTCATGGCGGGCGCCAGCGTGCAATGGCTGCGCGACGGGCTGAAATTCATGAAGGCGGCGGCAGAAAGCGGAAAGATGGCGGCTGCGTCCGACCCCGCCCAGGATGTCTATCTGGTGCCGGCGTTCACCGGCCTCGGCGCGCCGTATTGGGATGCCGAGGCGCGTGGCGCGATGTTCGGCCTTACAAGGGGGACGGGTCCCAACGAGATTGCCCGCGCGACGCTTGAGTCGGTTGCCTACCAGACCCACGATCTGCTGAGCGCGATGCGCAAGGACTGGAAAGCGGACGGCAAGCGCAGAACCGTGCTGCGCGTCGACGGCGGCATGGTGGCTTCCGACTGGACGATGCAGTTTCTTGCAGGCATTCTGGCGGCGCCTGTCGACCGACCGAAAGTGCTGGAGACGACGGCGCTGGGGGCAGCCTGGCTTGCGGGATCACGCGCCGGTGTGTGGCCGGACAGACAAGGCTTTGCAAAAACCTGGGCGCTGGACAGCCGCTTCAAGCCGAAAATGAAGGAAGCCGAACGCCAGCGCAAACTCAGCGGCTGGCAGGACGCGGTTTCCCGCACGCTTTCGCGCTGACATTCCACCCGCCAATTCAAGGAATTCACCATGACGGCTTTTCCACTGGAAGCCCTGAGAGGGCGCTTTCCCTCGCTGGCCACAACGGATGGCGGCCAGCGCCGCATCTATCTCGACAACCCGGCTGGTACCCAGGTGCCCCAGAGTGTTGCCGATGCGATCAGCGACGCGATCCTCACCCGCAACGCCAATCTCGGTGGCGACTTTCCGACGTCTCAGGCAGCCGGCGACATCATCGAGCGCGGCCATGCGGCGATGGCCGATTTTCTCGGCTGTGATAGCGATGAAGTGATCATCGGGCCGAACATGACGACGCTGACCTATCATTTCTCGCGGATGATCGGGCGCGGACTGAAGTCCGGTGACGAGATCATCGTCACGCAGATGGACCATGAGGGCAATGTCTCGCCCTGGCTTCAACTGGCCGACGATCTGGGACTGGTGATCCGCAAGCTGCCATTCTCGACGGAAAGCTGGCAGATCGAGGTAGCGGCGCTCACGGCGGCGATCACCGACCGCACGAAGGTGCTGGCACTCAACTATTCGAGCAATCTGACCGGCTCGATCAATGACGTTACGAAGCTGGTGGCCACTGCAAAGGCAGCGGGTGTGCTCACCTATGTGGATGCGGTGCAGTTCGCTCCACACGGGCTCTGCGATGTGCGGGCGCTCGATTGCGATTTTCTGGTCTGTTCGGCCTACAAGTTTTTCGGCCCGCATCTGGGCATTCTCTATGGGCGGCGCGCCGTGCTGGAAGCGCTCGATGCCTACAAGTGCCGTTGCTCGGACAATGCGCTGCCCTATCGGTTTGAGACCGGCACGCCACAGATCGAGCTGGTTGCGGGGCTGGAAGCAGCCGTCGATCACTTTGCCTGGCTGGGAGAGACATGCGGGGAGGGCGGTTCACGCCGCGAGAGGATTGCCGCTGCCTATGCGCATTCCATCGCCCATGAGAACGCGCTGTGCGGCGATCTCGTCGATGGCCTTCTGCAGGTCGAGGGGCTGACCATTCACGGTATCACGGATAATGAACGGTTTTCTGCCCGGGTGCCCACGGTCTCGTTCACACTCTCCGATATCACACCGCAGGAACTGGTCGCCCGGCTCAACGAGGAGGGCATCTTCTGCTGGGCGGGGCACAACTATGCCTGGGAGGTGGTGCATCAGTTGGGTATCGATCCGGCTCATGGCGTGGTGCGCATCGGCATCGCCGGTTACAATGCGACCGCGGAGATTGCAGAGACGGTCGAGGCTGTTCAGCGCAATGTAAAAATGCTGCGGCAGGGGTAGACGCACAATGAATGTCATCCTCGGGCTTGTCCCGAGGACCCATTCCGTGATGTCCTGGCTAGTTCAAGTGGCGGTAGAGAT